>JAGLHT010000060.1 GCA_023143455.1 Desulfobacterales bacterium | reverse complement strand
CCCGCCTGAGCGTGTCCAAATGAACAAGTAATTACATAGTTTCTGTATATCATTCAATAAAAATATTTTATTTGACATTTCATACTACTTATTTTATAGTTTTTTACCTGTATATCATGAATTTTTTAATGATATTAGAAGGAATATATCATGATTATTAAAGTACCACAAGAAATAATGCCGCAGTTTGAAATTTGGTTGGATAAAGAAAAAATACCATCTGATAGATACGACCTTTATAAAAAATGGTTAAGATATTATCTTGATTTTTGTCACAAGTATAAACATAATCCTCAAACCAGTGAAAGTTTGCCAAAATTTATTAATAAGCTCAGGGATAAAAAACAATCTAAGCAACAACAAAAGCAAGCATTTGATTCTATTATTATTTATTATAAAATATTTAATATTTATCCTGACTGGTCAAAGAAAGCTGGCAAGGATGAAGTAAAAGAACAAATAGTGCTATATAGTGAAATCAAGCCAGCCAATAAAAGCCAATGGGATTCTGTTTATACTCAATTAAGCAATGAAATCAAAGTGCGGCACTACTCTCCAAAAACATTAAAAGCATATAGCAAATGGGTTTTACAATTTCGAAAATTTGTTAAAAATAAGCCCTTTGAAGAATTATCTTCAGAAGATGTGAAAAGCTTTTTAACTTTTCTTGCGGTTGAACAACATATTTCTGCTTCTGCACAGAATCAGGCTTTTAACGGGTTGTTGTTCTTTTTCAGGCATATTTTAAAAAAGGAATTTGGTAAGATTGATGGTGTTGTTCGTGCAAAAAGAAAACCATATATTCCTGTTGTTCTTCCCAGAGAGGAAGTTGATCTAATCATCGGAAAACTTAGATATCCTTTTAATCTTATTGTAAAACTATTATATGGCTGTGGGTTGAGACTGTCAGAATGTATGACCATAAGAGTTAATAATCTGAATTTTGATGCCCGTATTTTAACTATTCATGACGGTAAAGGGCAAAAGGATCGAACTTTACCTTTGCCTGAAGCAATCCTTTTGAATTTAAAGCAGCAGGTCGATCTTATTAGAAAATTGCACCTTAAAGATATGGATGCAAACTATGCTGGTGTGTTTATGTTTAACGCCATAGAAAAAAAATACATAAATGCTGGTAAAGAATTTCACTGGCAATGGCTTTTTCCTGCTAAGAAATTAACCTATGTGCCTGAAACAAAAGAGTACAGGCGTTCTCATCTGCATGTTACCCATGTGCAAAAAGCCATTAGATCCGCAGTCAAAAGATCACAACTTACAAAACGTGCAACAGCTCATACATTTCGTCATAGTTTTGCAAGTCATTTGTTGCAGGCTAACTATGATATCCGTACTATTCAAGAACTTTTAGGGCATAGTGATTTAAGAACTACAATGATTTATACCCATACTGTTCAGTCGAGAACGATTAAAGAATCAAAGAGCCCGCTTGATTTTTAAGGCATAGCTCCGCTTGGTCGGTTGCATGGGAAAAGGGCTGCAACAGATTGAAATTAAAGAGAATATTGTTCGTTTTGAGTAAAGTCTCATTTTTTTTAACTTCTCTCAAAATGAGATTATTTTATCTCTTTAGTGACTATAGAAAGGGGCTTATTTTTTGTCAAGGTGATTTTGTCCGCTGATTTTAAAAAAATATTGCTTGACACTTGATGGCTGTATACCGTATACAATTATTAGTAACCAGTCATGAAAATTATATGTTCATGGCATTATTATAGCGTATTAACTTAAAATCAGGATATAATATCATGACCGAAAAAACACACCAGGAAGAACTTGAAAGATTAAAAACCCTTCAGCAAAGAGCAATTATGGGTGGTGGCGAAAAAGCAATGGATCGCCATCGTTCAAAAGGAAAACTTAACGCAAGGGAACGGCTTGACCTGTTGTTTGATTCAGGCAGTTTTGTGGAGTTAAATGACCTGGCTGAAAGTCAGTGTGTGGATTTTGGAATGGAAATAAGGAAAGTTCCCGGGGATGGTGTGGTAACGGGTTATGGTACTATTGATGGACGAATTACTTTTGCATATGCTCAGGATGCCACGGTTCTGGGCGGATCGGTCGGGACTATACACGGCCAAAAGATTTGCAGGATAATGGATGAGGCCCTTAAAGTGAAAGCTCCTTTGATCGGTTTGAATGATTCAGGCGGTGGACGGCTTCATGAAGGCTTTTTTGCTTCCAAGGGAGTGGCTGGCATGTTTTTTAGAAATACTGCCGCATCCGGGGTAATTCCCCAGATTTCCTGCATCATGGGACCTTGTGCTGGCGTGTCAGTGTATTCACCGGCATTGACGGATTTTATCATTATGGTGAAAAACCAAAGTCAAATGGTTATCACTGGTCCTAAAATCATTAAGGATGTAACAGGTGAAACCGTAACCCTTGAGGAGCTAGGCGGTGCTGACGTTCACAGCCGCATAACTGGTCAGGCCCATTTTGTCGCAACAACTGATCAGGAAAGTATTTCGCTGATCCGCTACCTGTTAGGCTTTTTGCCATCCAATCATGATGAAGCTCCACCTTTGTACTCCTGCAACGATGATCCGGAAAGAAAAAATGACAGCCTGACCGAAATTGTACCGGCAGACTTTAAAAAAGGTTATGACATGCACCAGGTCATTACCCAGATTGTAGACAATAATGAATTTCTAGAAATTCTGCCCGAGTTTGCTCCTAACATCATTACCGGTCTTGCGCGCCTTGACGGAAATACCGTGGGCATTGTCGGTAACCAGCCATCTTTCATGGCTGGATGCCTGGATTATCATTCCTCAGACAAAGCAGCTCGGTTTATAAGATTTTGTGATTGTTTTAACATCCCTTTAATTAATTTAGTGGATGTGCCTGGATATTTTCCCGGAGTTAAGCAGGAACATGCAGGTATTATCCGGCATGGTGCAAAAATGCTGTATGCCTATGCAGAAGCTACAGTGCCTAAAATCACACTTGCATTGAGAAAAGAATACGGAGGTGCTGTCATGGCCATGTGCTGTGCTGGAATGGGAGTTGACCTGATGCTGGCGTGGCCGGTGGCTCAGCTTGTAGTGCTTGATACTGCGGCAGCCATCAACATCATTTTTCGCAAGGATATCTTGGAAGCAGATGATCCGGATAGCTTTAAAAAACAAAAAATTAAAGAATATGACTACAAGTATTCAAATCCGTTTCATGCAGCCTCCAATATGCTGGTAGACAAGATTATCGAGCCTTCTGAAACCCGAACACAGATCATAAAGGGACTAAAAATGCTGAAAAACAAAAAACGTCCCAAGCCCTTTAGAAGACATGGAAATATCCCAATGTAGCAAAAGAAGGCATTAATAAATAATTTAAAGTCAATATTACGAAATTTGAAATAGGGAGACAGGTAAATGGATTTTTTACTTACAAAGGAACAAAAATTTATTCAAAAAGCTGCAAGAGAATTTGCTCTGGGGGAAATGGCTCCGGTCGGTCGTGAATTTGATTTGAATGAAACCTATCCTGAAGAAATTGTAAAAAAAGCAAGAAAACTTGATCTTATCGGCCTTTTCATCCCCGAAAAATTCGGCGGTCCAGGGTTGGGTTATCTTGAGCAGGCCATGGTCATGGAAGAATTTTGGAAAATTGACCCTGGTATCAGTCAGCAACTATGCTCTTTAACATTCGGTGCTGAAGAGTTTTTACTTTTTGGTACAGATGAACAGGGTAAAAAATTTCTTGAGCCCATTTTTACAGGGGACGCGGTTATGGGATTTGCCATAACTGAACCTGATGCAGGTTCCGATACGCTGGCAGCCAGCACTTTAGCTGTAAAAGATGGCAATGAATGGGTTATTAACGGATCAAAAGTTATGATTGGAAATGGAACCAAGGGAACCTTTATGCTGGTTTTTGCCTTAACAGATCCTGATGCAGCAAGATCCAAACGCCACAGCATTTTTATTGTAGAGACAGACAGAGAAGGCTACAAAGCCGAGCCCATGCACGGAAAAATGGGGCTGCGCTGTTCAGATACGGCTGCTATTTATTTTAGTGATGTCCGAGTGCCTGAAGAAAATCTTCTGGGAACCCGTGGGAACGGATTCCATCAGCTCATGGCCTTTTTTGACAGAAGCCGCGCCTATGTCAGTGCCCATGGTGTCGGACTTGCCCAGGGGGCTCTGGATATGGCTGTAAAACATATCAAAGGCCGAAAACAGTTTGGAACGACCATTAGCAGTTTTCAGGGTGTTCAGTTTAAAATTGCTGATATGGCAGTAAAAATAGAGCTTGCCAGAAATGTAATGTACAAGGCTGCCTGGCTGCTTGATAACGGAAAGGCAGATACCAACGTTACTGCCATGGCAAAACTATATGCATCGCGCATTGCCGTTGAAGTGGTTGACGAGGCGCTTCAGCTCCACGGCGGATATGGATATTTTGATGATTATGATATTGAGCGTTTTTACAGAGCTGCAAAAGTCCTTGAAATTTATGAAGGGGCAAAGGAGATTGAAAAAATGATAATCGGACGGACCATCATTGGCAGATAGAATCAATTTTTGTAATTTACTATTAAATTTTATATGAGGATTTTGTAATGAAAGAAGAGTTTTTACTAGGAAACGGCGCCATGGCCCTGGGGCTTCTGGAGGCTGGTTGCCAGATTATGACCTCTTACCCGGGAACTCCAAGCTCGGAAATTCTGCCTGAAGTTACAAGATTCGCAAAGGCAGAAAACCTTAATACCAGTATTGAATGGTCTGTTAATGAAAAGGTTGCGTTTGATAATGCTTTTGCTGCTGCTGTTGCAGGAAAACGTGCGGCCTGCTGTATGAAAATGGTAGGGTTAAATGTAGCGGCGGATTCTTTTATGAGTGCAGCCTACATTGGTAATATTGGAGGATTGGTGATTATCTCTTGTGATGATCCCGGACCTCATTCCAGCCAGACAGAGCAGGATTCAAGGATGATGGCAAGATTTGGTAAAGTTCCTGTGCTTGATCCGGGTAATCCTGAAGAAGCAAGAGAAATGATCAAAACTGCTTTTGATATTTCTGAAGAATTCCAGGTGCCTGTCATGGTCAGGCCTGCCATCAGAGTTTGTCATGCCCGGCAGAATATTAAGTATGGAAGTCTTAAAAGTAATTTAACAGAAGCTGATTTTAAAAAAGAGCCAACAAGATGGGCTTCCACTCCAAAATTTCGATTTCTCCAGCATAAAGCCTTAAATGAAAAACATGTAAAGATCAGTGAAAAATTTAATTTATTAACACCATATAATACACATAACCTTGGAAATGAGAAAACTTATGACCTGGGCGTTGTCGCAGGGGGTGTTCCTGCCTTTGTGATAAAGGATTTGTTTGAAGAATATGCAAGGAATGATATCCCGATTTTAAAACTTAGCGCGCCTTATCCTTTTCCTGAAAAACTTGCTAATGAATTTATGAACAGGTGCAAAAAGGTTATTGTGATTGAAGAGACAGACACAGTGATTGAGTACATGCTTCGGGATAAGCACAAGACTCTGGGTCGCTTGACAGGTCATGTCCCCATGGAGGGCGAACTTGTCCCGGAAAAGATAGAAGCTGTTTTAAACAAGGCTATGAAAGATTGCAATATGGAACCATTGTCTGCTGACACAATTGTTCAGGAGGCTTTTGAACTTGTTCAAACCCTTGAGCTTCCCATCAGAAAGCCAACTCTTTGCCCGGGATGTCCCCACAGGGCATCTTTTTATTCCATCAGAAAAGCTATGCCAAAGGCAATTTATACTTCAGATATTGGGTGTTACACTTTGGGCATTAACTTAGGAGCTGTTGATACAGTGCTTGATATGGGTGCTGGCATTACGATGGCATCAGGTTTCTGGAATGCATACATTCAGGATGATGTTAAAAAGCCAATTGTTGCAACCATGGGTGATTCCACATTTTTCCATTCCGGCACAACTGGTTTAATGAATGCAGTCTATAATGATTCAAGATTTGTATTGGTTATTCTGGATAACTATATTACTGCCATGACAGGCATGCAGCCTGCTATTACTCAGGACAGACGTGTTGATGGCAGAAAAGGCAATTTGATTGAGTTAGAAACAATTGTCAAAGGCTGTGGTGTTAAATATCTCAAGGTGGTTGATCCTTTTGACACCAAGACTATGATCAAAACAGTCAAAGATGCAGCTGAATATGCATACAGTGATGATGGATCAATTGCAGTTATTATTGCAAGACATGCATGTGTAATAGGTTTCAAGGATCAAGCCATTCCTGAAAGCATACCTGTTAAGGTCACGGATGACTGCAATGAATGTGGCTATTGCCATACCAGGTTTGAATGCCCGGGATTATATCAGGATAAGGAAAACGAAAAAACAGAAATAAATCAGACCCTATGCGCCCAGTGTGGCGTGTGTCTGGATATCTGTCCTCAGGGTGCCATTGTAAGAGTTCAAGGAGAAAAAATATGAAGACTGTGAATTATGTATTAGGTGGACTTGGGGGACAGGGAATTCTTTTTATGACCAAGATATTTGCCACTACAGCTTTAAATAAAGGATATAACATATTAGGAGCTGAAACCCATGGCATGGCCCAGCGGGGTGGATCTGTTGTGTCCCACTTACGGATTGGTGATACAAAATCAAGCCTAATAAGGGCTGGCTCAGCAGATTTTTTAATCTCCATGGATGAGTCAGAAGCATATCGGTATTTGCCTTATTTAAAAAAAGGTGGAAAACTTTTTGCCAATGCACTGGTTGATGCTTTTCCAGATAAACGGGTGGCAGCATTTCTTGAGAAGATGCAAATTGAGTCACGAGCCATGGAAGCTTCCAAAACCGCCATGGAACTAGGATCTCCAAAGTCCACAAACCTTGCCATGATTGCATTTTATTCCGCCTTTGGACAGGGACCTTTGAGTGCAGATGACTTAAGAGCTACAGTCGATACAATCAGCCCTGGTTCATTTAAGGAAAAGAATTTGAAAATTTTTGATACCTGCTATGGGGTTGGCAAAAAAATGATTTGATAATAAATAATTGTATACAGTATACAGTATAAATGGAATAAATTATATCTATTTTTCAGGAGAAGTTTATGGAACTTTTTAAGAATCTTACCGTGTTATCACTTGAACAGGCAACAGTTGCTCCATACCTTACATATCGACTTGCCCAGGATGGAATGGAAGTCATAAGACTTGAACATCCTGTTTACGGAGACCCAAACAGGTTTATTGGTGAAGATGTACTTGATGAAGAAAGAATGAATTCATATTTTCTTTGCATAAACTCCGGGAAAAAAGCTCTCTCTTTGAATATGGCTGACCCACAAGGGCAGGAAATATTCAAAAAGCTGATTAAAGAGCTTGAGGTTGATATATTTATTACCAATCAATTGCCAAAAAACTATGAAAAACTTGGTATGTCCTATGACATAATAAAGCAAGTTAAACCTGATATTATCTGGCTGGGACTTACAGGATTTGGTCCTGACTCAAATGAAGGAGCTTATGATCCCATTCTCCAGGCAAGATCCGGCTTAATGGAGCTTACCGGTGAAGCTGACGCAGATCCCCAGGTTCTGGGCATTCCTTTACCTGACATGGGAACAAGTGAACACGGATATGGTCTCTTAATGAAAGCTCTTTTTAAACGCGCTGCAACAGGTGAGGGTACAAGAATTGACCTTTCCATGTTTGAATCCAGTGTATCATGGCTGACAGTCCCCATTGCCCTTTCAAAAAGTTTTGGTGCAAACATTTCCCGAAGGGGTAACACCCATGAATTTTTTAGCCCGGTATCAGTTTATAAAACCAACAATGGTTTTGTATACCTTGCTGTTGGTAACGACAAACAATGGAATGCCATGGTTTCGCAAGATATGTTCAAATCCCTTGCAAAAGAGGAGTACAAGAAAAATCAAGGCAGGATTGCAGATGTTACAAATTTGAACAAGGCAATTAATGCCATTACAGAACAGCATACTTCTGAAGACCTCATTGAGTTGTTTACTGCCATTACCGTGCCCATCTCAAAAATAAAGAACGTAAATGAAGTGGTTGAAGATCCTTTGGTTGCAAAACGGATTCTCACTTCAAAAGATCCAAAAACCGGTACAAAAATAACCCTTGCTCCACCACCCAACATGACACCTTTTCTTGAGGAATGTGACCAAAAACTTACCTTCCCTCCAAGATTTGGCGAACATAATGAGCAGATTTACGGTGATAAGCTGGGGTATGATGAGGTCACGCTAAAAGAGTTTAAGGAAAAAGGAATTATTTAATGAAACTCAGCAACAGCTTTAAAGAAAGAAAATCATTAGGTCACGATGTGTTTGAGTATTTGAAAAAAGCCATTATTGATCAAACCATAACACCTGGTTCAAGGCTTGTGGAAAGTAAGATTGCAGATATGCTGGGTATCAGCAGGACACCTCTGCGAGAAGCATTCCATAAGCTTGAAAGAGAAGACTGGATTGAAAAAGTTTCATCAGGCGGTTTTCAGGTGGTCACTATGACAAAGGATGATATTGAACAGACTTTCGGTATCAGAAGTGTTCTTGAAGCCCATGCAGCACGACTTGCCGCTGAAAACCATACGATAAAAGATCTGGTTCCTCTGGAAAAAAAGATGAAGGAATTTAAGATTTGTCTTGAATTAAAAAAAGACAGTGACAAACTTCAAGAAATTAATACTCAATTTCATGATCTTCTTTATAGTCTAAGTAAAAGCCCCAGACTGATCAAAATGATTGACCAGCTTAGGGCTCAGATCTCAAGATTCAGACAGATTCTTTTAAAGCAAACCGAATATGCCCATGAGAGTAATGAAGACCATATTAAAATGCTTGAGGCAATTAAAAACCGTGATGGTGAAAAGGTTGAAGAACTTGTAAGGCAGCACATCATCAAAGGAAGAGATGTGGTTTTAACTAAATTAAAACAAGAGGAAACGAAAAAAAAGAGTGCCTGAAATTAAGGACATACTAAAGGGGAATCAGCAAGCAGGAGCAAGGATGATACGTCTCATTGAAGATAATGATCCAACCTCATTTGAGAAGCTCAAGCTTTTGTATCCCCATGCAAGCAACGCCTTTATTATAGGTATCACCGGATCACCCGGTGTGGGCAAATCCACTCTTATTGATGCCCTGATTACCCAATTTCGGGAACTTGACAAAAAGGTTGCCATTCTAGCCGTGGACCCCTCAAGTCCTTTTTCCGGTGGTGCTATTTTAGGAGATAGGATACGCATGCAACGTCATGCAACAGATGAGAAAGTATTTATCCGATCCATGGCATCAAGAGGGCAAAAGGGTGGGCTTTCCCGGGCTACAAAAGATGCTGTGGTTGTCTTTTCTGCCATGGGGTATGAAATTATTATCATTGAAACTGTGGGGGCTGGGCAGGCAGAGTTTGATATTGCAAATATTGCCCATTCCATCGGGATTGTAACTTCCCCCGGAGCAGGAGATGGCATCCAGGCTGTCAAGGCAGGTATTCTTGAAACCGGTGATATTTTTATTGTTAACAAGAGTGACAAACTTGATGCTGATGCTTCTGTCCATCAATTGAACATGATGATTGAAATGCGAAAATCATCTAAAACAAATTGGAAAGCTCAAGTATTGAAAACCATTGCACAAAATGGAACCGGGGTAAAAGAAGTTGCGGATGCATTTTTATCTCATTTTGATTTCATGAAGAATAATAACCTTATTGATCAAAAAAGAAATGCAATGGAAAAATCATATTTCAATTCGCTGCTAAAAGATCTAATCCTTGAAAAATTGTTTTTGTATATGAAAAACTCAGAAGCTTGCAAAAAAATAGAAAAAGAAATTCAATCAGGTTCAATGGATCCTTTAAGCGCTGCCGAATTTTTGGTCAATAAGCTTATAGTTTTTAAAAACAACGAATAAGGACAAGATATAAAGGAAACAACTTATGGAAACTAAAAACAAAATTCGAGTATTGATTGCAAAACCCGGTCTTGACGGTCATGACAAGGGTGCAAAAATTGTGGCTCTGGCTTTAAGGGATGCTGGTATGGAAGTAATTTATTCAGGACTCCACCAGACCCTTGAGCAAATCATACAGACTGCTACTCAGGAATCAGTTGATGTAATCGGGCTAAGCATTATGTCCGGTGCACATTTGCCTATATCTGAAAAATTGATTGCTATGATGAAAGAACAGGGGCTCGATAATGTTAATTTGACGGTGGGAGGAGTTATTCCCTTTCAGGATATTCCCAAGCTTAAAGAAATGGGAGTAGCAGAAGTGTTTCCCGGCGGAACCTCTTTTAAGGACATAATTACCAGTATGAACAAGTTGTTTGAATAACATGAAAGGTAAAAACAATGGGTGTTGCAAAATATACTAAGGATACAAAGGGTGCAATAACTGAGGTGGAATACCAGTCCGGAATAAAGGTTAAGCCGGTCTATGGTCCTGAAGATCTTGAAAAAGCGGGTTTTGAATATACAAAGGATCTGGGAAGTCCTGGTGAATACCCGTTTACCCGCAGTATTCATTCTCAAGGTTATCGAAGCCGTGCCTGGACTACAAGGCAGTATACAGGATTCGGGACTCCAGAAGAAACCAACGAACGCTTCAAACTTATGATCGCCAATGGTCAGAATGGCTTGAACGTGGCCTTTGATCTTCCTACCCAGATGGGGTACGATTCTGACCATCCCCTGGCTCAAGGCGAAGTCGGGCGTGTGGGCATGGCAATTGATTCTCTTAAGGATTTTGAAATTGCCTTTGCGGGCATTCCCCTGGATCGTATAGGGTCGGGATTGACAATCAATGCTGTGGCAACAATTATGATGGCAATGTATCAGGCAGTTGCAGAAAAAGCCGGGTATAAAAAAGAGCAGATATCCACAACTCCTCAGAATGATATTTTAAAGGAAATGATCGGTCGAGGTGCTTGGATTTTCCCTGTTGAGCATGGGGTGAGACTTGTTGGTGACAGTATTGAATATGCTGTCAAGGAATTGCCGAAATCAAATCCTGTTAGTCTTTGCGGATATCATATTCGTGAGTCAGGGGCTACACCTGCTCAGGAAATTGCCTATGCCTTTGAGATTGCCAAGGCTTACATTGAAAATGTTGAGCAAAGGGGAATCAAACCCGAGGAATTTGTGGGGCGCTTTTCCTTTAATCTGAACGTATATGGAAATTTGTGGGAACAGATTGCCAAATTCAGAGCAGCCAGAAAGCTCTGGGCAAAGATGCTTAAGAATGAATACGGTATTAATGATAAGAAAAAACTTTTTTTAAGAGGGCTGTTTGGCGGCGGCGGTTCCGGTCTTACCAAAGAACAGCCGGAGAATAATATTATGAGAGGAGCATACTATGCTTTGGGGGCTGCCCTGTCTGGGGCACAGACTACTGCATTGTGTTCCTTTGATGAGGCTTATACTATTCCTACCCCACGTTCTGCTTTGCTTTCACTTCGAACCCTTGAAATGCTCATGGATGAAGTGGGTTTAAGAGATACAGTAGATCCCCTGGCAGGATCATATTTTATTGAAACAATTACCATTGAGATGGAAGAAAAAATTCTTGAGGAGATGAAAGAAGTCCAACAAATGGGCGGCATGGTAAATTGTATATCAAACGGTATGATCCAGAGAAAAATATCCAAACAAGCCTATGAATTTGAAAAAGGACTACAATCAGGGGAATATAGAAAAGTTGGTCTCAATCCGGAATCAACAGATGCCATGGCTGACAAGACTGATGTGGAACTCCATGAATACAATGAAGAATGGGCTATTAAGTCAAAAGCCAGTTTAAATGAAGTCCGTCGTACCAGAAATGACAAAAATGTTTCTCAAAGCCTTGCAGCACTTGAAAAAGCTGCCAAAGGAAATGATAATGTCATGCCTCATCTGGTGAAATGCTGCCATGTCTACGCCACTGTTGGAGAAATGGCAGGCGTGTTTAGGCAGACCTTTGGAGAATGGAATGAGCCGGATTTTTATTAGAAAGCTTTATTAGAGTGTAGGGAGGTTTAACTTGGAGAAAACAACTTACCGTCTGGGTTGCGACATTGGCGGGACTTTTACTGATTTTGTGCTTGTAAATAATATAACAGGGCAGTTCCATACAAATAAATGCCTGACCACTCCGTCTGATCCGTCAGATGCTATTGAACAGGGTATCAGGGAGCTTGATAAAATCCTGCCCGGATTCATGGATAATGTTGAAGAAATAATTCACGGTACAACTTTAGTTATCAATGCGATCATTGAAAGAAAAGGAGCCAGAACCGCATTGATCACTACAAAGGGATTCAGAGATGTTTTAGAACTTGGACGAGAAAAACGCTATGATGCCTATGATATTTTTAGCGAATATCCGGAACCAATAGTTCCCAGATCAGACAGGGCAGAAATTGATGAGCGGCTGACTTTTGATGGTAGAGTACTTAAGGATGTGGATGAAAAAGAAGTTATTAAAGTTCTTGAAAAATTTAAAAAGGATGGGATAGAATCCATTGCTGTCTGCTTTATCAACTCCTATGAAAATTCAGTAAATGAAAAAAAGGTAAAAGAAATTATTGAAAGAGAAGCACCAGATTTATTTCTTTCAACATCATTTGAAGTACTTCCGGAAATCAAGGAATATGAAAGAACCTGTACTACGGCTATCAATGCCTATGTAAAACCTATCACTTACTGGTATTTAAATAAACTTATCTCAAGGCTTGGAACAATCGGGTTTGATGGTAAATTTTTTATCATGTTATCCTCGGGCGGGATTACTTCTATTGAAACTGCAAAAAATTTCCCTGTCAGGATTATTGAATCAGGTCCAACTGCTGCTGTTATTGCTTCCCAGCATTATGGGCAGATGTTTAATATTAAAGATATGTTCTGCTTTGATATGGGTGGCACAACAGCTAAATCATGTCTGATTCAGGATGGTCACGCGGGACTTGTATCCACCTTTGAGGTCGGACGTGTTCAGCGTTTTCAAAAAGGCAGCGGTCTCCCCATCCAGGTGCCTGTTGTGGACTTGATGGAAATTGGTGCAGGCGGAGGAAGTATTGCCAAAATAAGCAGCCTTGGTCTTTTACAGGTCGGCCCTGAAAGCGCTGGTGCTGATCCTGGACCTGCATGTTATAAACAAGGTGGAGATAATCCAACAGTAACAGATGCTGATCTTGTCTTAGGATACCTTGATCCTGATTTTTTTCTTGGCGGCACTATGGCTCTTGATATAGAACTTTCCAAAAAAGCAATTCAAGAGAAAATTGCCAAGCCATTAGGTACAACAATGATTGAAGCAGCTTTTGGTATCCATGATCTTATCAATGAGATAATGGCTTCCGCAGCCAAAACCCATATTGCAGAAAAAGGCGGCAACCCCAACATAGTTACCCTGTCAGCTTTTGGTGGCGCAGGACCGGTTCATGCGTACGGGCTTGCAAGAAAAATTGGCGCTTCTGTCATTCTTGTACCGCCTCTTGCAGGAGTTGGATCAGCCCTTGGTTTTTTTACAGCTCCAGTGGCATTTGATCTTTCAAGAAGTCACAGGAAAGTACTTGAAGAAGCCGATTTCAAAGGTATTGAACTACTTTTTAATGAGCTTGAACAGGAGAGTGCAAAAATTTTAGAAGGTTCCCAAAGTGGTGATGAAATCATTTTTGAAAGAACTCTTTTAATGCGCTTTGTAGGTCAGGGTGCTGAGATAGATCTGGTAATTGAAGTCAAAAATTTTGATGAATTTTCAAAAGATGAAATCAGAACCATGTTTGATGAAGAATATAAACGGCTTTATGGCAGAACCTCTGTAGAATCACCTGTAGAGTTTGTAACTTTCAAGGTACGTGCAAGCCTCCCTAAAAAGCCTTTCTCAATTTCAAAATTATCGACGGAAAATCGTGATATTAAAACCTGTATTAAAGGTCAACGGCAGGCATTTTCCGTAATAAAAAAAGACTATATCCCTTTTACGGTTTATGACCGATCTAAATTATTTGCTGATGCCAAATTCAATGGACCTGCCATTATTGAGGAACGTGAATCCACAATTATAATTGGGGAGGATGCTAAAGCCAGGGTTGATGAATTTGGGTTTATATGGATTCAACTTGTTAAATCTGACAGCCCAGATCAGGTGGGAGGTACAAATAATGAATAAAAATAACAGCAAATTCGACCCGATTACTCTGGAAATTCTCTGGAAACGGCTTGTTTCCATTGTGGATGAATCTGATGCATCTGTTATCAGGACAGCCTTTTCAAGCCTTTTAAGAGATGCCCACGACTATACGTGTATGTTTACAGACAGCTGTGGACAGGAGCTTGTACAAGGAACATTATGTACACCCGGTCAGGCAGGTGCTATGGCTCTTGGCATGAAAAAGATTGTCAACTCAATTTCTCTGGAAGATTACAATGAGGGTGATGTATTTATTATCAATGATCCCTGGCTTCTTGCAGGGCATCTTAACGATGTCTGCGTATGGAGCCCTATATTTTTCAAGGGCAAGCCTGTAGCATTTACAGCATGCGTGTTCCACCATACTGATATTGGAGGAAGAACAGCTTCTGACAATCGTGATGTCTATGCAGAAGGTCTTTATATTCCTTTAACAAAGCTCTATGATGCAGGCAAACTCAATGAGAGCCTTGTTAACATGATCCGCTGGAATGTAAGAACAGCAACAGAGTTTGACGGGGATATCCGTTCCCAGGTAGCGGCAAATCATATTTGTTCCCAAAAAATTATAGAAATGATGGAAGATGAAGGACTTGAGACCCTTGATGACCTTGCTGACGAAATTATAGATCGGACTGAAATAAGCATGCGTTCTGCCATTGAAAAAATTACCGACGGGACCTATGCCCATGAAGGCATTA
>JAGLHT010000006.1 GCA_023143455.1 Desulfobacterales bacterium | reverse complement strand
TGACAAGTGTCAACCATATCAGTTTCCTGAAAGAAATTCTCCAAGCCCTTTTGAACCGAGATATTTACCAATAGGATGGGTATTGGAGCAAAGACGTTTGGCTTCAAAGGAGTAACGATGGCGAGGACAGTGACAGACCCATTCAAATTCAATATCAATTCTCTTCCGTCTTTTACCTCTTCGACCTGGCTCATTAATCATTGGGTCTTCATGGACTGCAAAAAGTCTCACCCATCGTGGAGATCTTCTGTCTTCAAGTATTTTATTGATCTTTCTTACGATCTCCCCGGTAATATCCTCTTCCTCAGAATCCTTAAAAGAGGCGGCATCAAGGCGATCGTAGCCCATATTCAACAATTTGAAAATTTTTTCTCGAAATGCTTTTTGGTACTCTTTTCTGTCATCCAATTTAAGTTGCTTGTCTGATTGCATCTAATCATTCCCGGTTGTTGACAATTTTTCAGCAATGAATTCATCTGCATCTGTAAAAGCCTGGCTTTTAAGTCAGCCGAGTCGTTGCCGCGACTTGACAAAATAGGTAGTCCTGCCATGAAACAATTTAAGGTTTTTACGAAAATAGATCCATTGTCCCTGCTCAGATTCAAGATTTTTTTCCAGATTTTTAAATTCTTCTTTTAATTCAGAATCAGCTACCTCTTTAACAATCACAGGACCAGTAGGCGAATTTTCAGAGTGTTCAATGGACAAAAGAACCATGGAGGATGAATAATTGGCGGTAATCTGGTGCTGATTCCTAATATCTGCATCAAGAAAATCATCTAAGGCTTTTTGCAGAGTTTTGGAATATGCCTTTATTTCGGATTTAGATGCGAGATCATTTACCATATCAGGAATCGCGCCATCATTGAATTTCATCCTTGTTGTTATAAAATCATGAACAAGGCATAGCTCATCTTCTTTAAGACCTAATAAAGCATTGATTTTTTTGTTCATTTTATTCATTAAGGGCTTTAGGTCTATCGGTTTTTCAGCTAATTTGAAAAATTGATCATCAGCTATGTCGTTATTAGATTGTTGAGCTAGTTCATCGTAAAGTTCTGCCCACTCATTCACTTCGCCTGGGGATAACTTATCAATGGGAACTGGAAGAGATTCAAGATCCTGTTTACTAAGAATCCCCCTTTCTATGCCCCAGGCTGATGAAGATAAACACTGCTGATATTGAACAAAATCGGAACTTAAATACAA
Organism: Desulfobacterales bacterium; assembly: GCA_023143455.1. GTDB lineage: Bacteria > Desulfobacterota > Desulfobacteria > Desulfobacterales > Desulfobacteraceae > JAIOSM01. The sequence goes on along the minus strand of JAGLHT010000006.1, from coordinate 67,989 downwards.
TGCCAATGCTTTTAAAAGATTTGTCTTTGAGGGGGCTCCTGCTATTCCGATCTGGCGGGGAGGAACAACAATAAATCGATTTGAAAAAACAGAAAACCGTCTTGTTGAATCAACAAAGATATGAGGAGGCCTACATATATTTAATGGAATTTTACCACGCCCTTTACGGACATAAGCCAATGACTCTGGAATTGTTTTTAGTGCTTTTTTAGGGAAAGAGAATATCTTTCCACATCCTTCCAGCTTTTTCATATTAAGTTGATCTTTGCCAGCCACCTCAGGAAGAGATTCAATTTTCTCTTTTGCAGCCGGACCTCTTAATTGTGGTCCTTCAGAGATATCTAAATCATGAATTTTGATAAAAGTTGACAAGTTTACAAAGGTTTTTTGTAATGAGACCAGCAGATATTTATCCCGAGTTGTTCCCCACATTGCCATCTTCCAAGGAAAAGATGTTCCGGATAAAACTTCCCTATAAGGAATCTCACGCATCTCATCGGCATTGACAAGAACAGTCCAAAGTCTTTTGCTGCTTCTTTTTGAAAGGCTATATTTAGATATTTGATTCATTGCAAAAGGGGCGTAGGTAAGAATGCTTACTGGCTTGTCTGAGTTGTTTTGACAAGCCTTGTAGAAAAAAGCTGCTGCCGGATTTGTTGCACCCGCAAACAGAAGACGTCTGAGATTTGCAAAGTTGACAATACACCAGACATCCATTTTCTTAAAAAAACGTTCTCTGAACTCAATGGCATTTTTCTGGGTTTTAAACAGGGTCTTTCCAGGCAGCAAAAAACCTGTTACACCCTCATCTGAAAGATACAAGGAGGCTTTCCATACAAAAGCCTCTGCTATCTGATTTTTATTGACAGGATACTCTTTCTTATTATTTTTGATCCAAGCTAAGGCTGATTGATCAGCAGGTGTTTTTGGTTTTTCTGGTAACAATTTCCATGGTGGATTCCCTACAACCCAATCAAATTTCACTCCAGAGAGAGCTTTTATCTGTATTGATTCATCATTAAAAAAACCACTTTTACAAAAGAAAATGTTTTTATCTCTCAATGCAGGTAATTTAAAATGTTGGTATCCAGCCTCTTCTAAATCAGGTGGATCAACATAATCAAGCAGGGTGAGGACAAGGCTTAGTTCTGTCACGCCGCAGGCATCTTCATCAATATCAACGCCAAAAATATGGTCAACCAGCAGGCTTTTTAATTCTGCCAGTTTGAGTCTTAATCTACCTGATTTTGATAGCTCCCTTTCAATAAGTCTTCTATAGCATTGCACAATAAAGGCGCCTGATCCGCATGCAGGGTCAAACACCTTCATGCCTTTTTTAAGTATTTCTTTTGAATCAAGTTCATCCAGCATGAAGTTTACAAGATGGACAGGCGTATAATATGCACCCTGACTCGGACCTCTTTCTTCAGCATGGAGGAACTGCTGATATACCACAGACAAGGTTTCAATCGGAATATGTTCAAAATTATAAGCTTTAAAATCTAGAAAATCCAGATGCATCTGGCCCGAACTAGGATCATCTCCGAGAAAGACAGAGGCAACTTTTTTGATATGCAAATCCTGCGGGGAGAGATCCCCTCTTGTTGGGACGGGAAAGATTCTTCCGTTAAGCCATTGATCAATTCTTTTAACAAGGGTTTGAAAACTTGAAACAGTAGCATTCCTTCCAAACACTGAATTCAAATCTATGTGCCACTGCTCTAATTTACGATCGGAAAGAATATCTCTGTCCCTCAGATAACGAAGATAGACATATTTCCCTATTAATGAATGAGCCGTTTGTTTAGGTAAGCCATTGTCCCTTAACCAGCTACCAAGTTTTTTCAGGTTCTTTAATAGATTCTGATCAACTCTGGTATCAGGGGTTACTTTATTTTGCCATTTTTGCCAGATAGTCCCTTTATTGATGGAGTCAGCCGTAAAATCTGATAATTTTTCAAGAATTTCGTTTGTTGATTTTGCTATTTTAAGAAGGTTCTGATCTTTACCACGGACTTGTTGGGATGTATCAAACTTAAAACCAGGATATAGCCGGACTGATTTAGGAGTTACAACCAGAAGAAATGGCACACAATTTTGATTCCATACCAATCGATGTCTTTCGATCGCCTGCTTTTCTGATTCAGCTTCACAAACATAGACAAGGGGGATAATAGACTTTCCTGCTGATTTCCCTCCATGAGTACTATCTAAAGCGTATACCCCTTTAAGTCCACACTTTTCCCTGGCTATGCGGAAGGCATTAGAATATGAATTAACCGCATCAAGCCGAGATCCCTCTAAAAAATAAGGAGAATCAGAGTAGTTAAGGCAACCTAAAAATTCTTTTATATCGATGGTTTGATGCATAAAATATAGATACCCAAGCGAACTAATATTTTATTTAATTCTTCCATATGCCTAAATGGAAACTTTCCCTATAACTGTTTTCGAGGCTATCAAATTATTATCATCTTTTATATAAAAAGAATAAAATTTCAACATTTTTATTTGGCAAATTATTTCTAATTTATTTCTCGGCAAATCCATATGACTTTTCCTAAAACTCTTACACGGTTAATATCATCACCTATTATGTAAGTCGGGGAGTACTTTTCATTGTCACTTATCAAAACAAGTTTGTCGGGAAGCTTTTCTACTCTTTTTATTAATACAGTGTCTTCAACACCAACTGCATATATTGCTCCGGCTAAAATTTCACTTTTTGATCTATCGACAAGAACAGTATCTCCATTTTTCAACTCGGGTTCCATACTGTTCCCAGAAATATCCATTAAGACCATATTTTTAGGATTGCCTTTCTTTCTTAACCACATTTTTTGAAATGAATAATATTCGGCAATTTTTTGATCTACATCGAATGAACCGTCTCCCGCAGACAACCGCGCTTTCACTTTTGGAACTATCTCGAAGCTATGGTTGCTATCGTCGGGCTTATCAAAATATTTTTCCCCATTTCCTGTTTTAATCCATTTAGGGGTCAAATTTATTTTTTCAGAAATTTCGGTTATCCATGCACGGGGAGTTACTTTCCGTTTTTTTGCCTGAGATATTGCAGAGCCTTTTACACCCAACAATGAAGCTAATTCCTTCTGAGAAGCAATAATACCTTCATTAAATAATCGTTGATAAAAAGAATGGAAATTTATTGCATTCATATTGAGTATTATATAAAAAATTAATATTTATTTATAATATGTAGTATGCAAAGTAATATATGTCAATTAAAAATTAACAAAAGTTAAAAACAAGTTATTATGCGGATCCGCATTTCATTAAAATTGTCATGATATTTGCCCACATTTTTTAGTAAACTTTCTCGATAATTTGTACCAAATGAAACTGTAGATGTAAACAAAAGAAAAGTTGTGAATACTTGCATACAGGTTGATTCTTCCGTTGTTCAACAATTCAAACGGTATCTTCAACTCCAGATATATTAAGGACTAAATTCCTCATATATCAAACAGTATCCCAAATTGACCCACTCAGGTTATCAATTTTCCCATTGACAACCCCACCTCACATAATATCAACAAAAATAGAGGTTCACTTTCATGAGAGGTACATTGGCAAATATTAAAATTATCATAAAACAATTTAGTAAAAGTGAAGATGCATGCTTATCGCAGCTAATGCTGTGTCTGGTTGTCTTTTCTGGAGCATTAGGTTGTTATTTTTTTTGTTTTTTAAAAAAATGTTCAACCGGTGGAAGAAAAGATAACCAGATGCAGCATGGGTTATCTCTATGCATCAAATATATTCTTTATTTAGTTAAGATTCCTTATGGCAAATATTCAGATTAAGATTTATATATCTACAGTATTAAGCATTTCTCTTGCATGATCAAGGGTTGCTTTTGTAATTTCGCTTCCCCCTATCATTCTTGCAAGTTCATCTGCTTTATCATCTTTATTTGTAAGAGGAATAATTGATGTTGAAGTTTTATTGTTGGATACAGATTTTAAGATCTTAAAATGATTTTTGCCATATTTTGCAATTTGAGCAAGATGAGTGATGCAGATTACCTGATTACTTTTGGCAAGATCTGCAAGTTTAATTCCGACTTTTTCTGAAGTTGCACCACCAATCCCAGCATCAACTTCATCAAAAATCAATGTTTCAAGGGACTCTGTTCTTGATAGAACAATTTTTAAAGCAAGAACAATTCTTGAAAGCTCGCCACCAGATGCAATTTTAGTTAAAGGTTTTGGGTTTTCACCTGGGTTAGGGCTTATATAAAAACTTACATTATCCAATCCTGTTGAAAAGGCCTTTATCCCATTTATTGTAACAATTTCTTGTAAAAGATCTCCCTCGGCTTTATCAATATTAATAATAAATTGTGCCTGATTCATTTCAAGTTGGTTAAGCTCGGTTTCAACCAGGGATGAAAGTTCTTTTGCCTTTTGTTTTCTCTTATCTGAAAGAAGGGTTGCTTTTTGGGCATATTGGTCTTTAAGGCTTTCAATTTTTTCTTTTGTATGTGCAATTCGTTCTTTTACATTCCCAATTTTCAAATACTTGCCCTGCATTTCATTATACTGTGAGAATATGGATTCAAGGCTACCTCCATATTTTCTTTTTAGTTTTTGTATATGATCAAGTCTGTGTTCAATTTTTTCCAACGAGCCTTCATCAAGATTAATCTTTGAAAAATACGTTCTAAAATCAGTTGCCATGTCTTCCAAATCAAATAAAACATTTGCAATACTTTTAACTTTTCCATCAAGCTCAGGGTCAGCATCTTTATATTTTTCGATTCGAGCTTTAATGGTAGAAAGTCTTTCTATTATTGACCCATCGCTTGAGTAAAGCTCATTGATTCCAAAATCGAAGGTTTCAGATATCTGGCTTGCATTTTTAAGACGATTTTTTTTCTTTGTAAGTTCTATATCTTCGTTCTCTTGTATGTTTGCTTCATTTATTTCATTAATCTGGAATTTTAAAAATTCACTTTCCTGGGAAAATTTATTTTCATCTGCGGTTAGCTCCTTATGCTCTTTAATCAGAACAACAAGGTCCTTATAGATCGTACTTACATCTTTTCTGAGAGGGAAAGTAGCAGAAAATCTATCTAAGATATCAAGATGATTTTTTTCTTTTAAAAGCCCCTGGTGAGCATGTTGGCTGGAAATTCCGGCAAGATTCTCGGTAAGATCCTTTAATAACTGCATGGAAGATTGCCTGCTGTTAATAAAGACTTTATGCCGCCCTAAGGATGATATTATTCTGCGAATAATTAATCCTTCTTCAAGGTCAATTCCCTGTTCAGCCATTAATTTTGCTTGGTCAGAGTCAGGGTTAACATCAAAAGAAGCCTCTATCTCAGCATTCTCATGACCGGTCCTGATAAGCTCATGGGAGGCTCTTGAGCCTAAGATAAGATTCACAGCTTCAATAATTATGGATTTCCCGGCACCTGTTTCACCGGTTAAAACAGTAAGTCCATTATTAAATTGAATTCTAATATCATCAATTATTGCAAAATTTTTTATGGTCAGCTCGCTTAGCATTGAGTCTCCTTAAAAAATTTAATATATGAAACAGGTATGTTGCAGCAATTGCAGCAACAAGCCTTGGAATCCACAACCATACTGGTGGTATCCCAAGAGGTAAAAAAAGCGCGGGGTCTTCTATCATTGCATGATTTATCCCTATGGAAAGATGAAGCGGAGTAATCTCTATTTTTGAAAAAGAATTTGTTTTTGTCTCTTCAACAATGACAGCGGATCCATAAGCAAGTCCAAATGTTGCAGCTGTAAGCCAGAGAATACCTGTTTTATTATTAAGACCAAGTATGAACAAAACAGGGGATATTATTTTTGTGATATAAAAAATTGTATTAAATTCTTTGGCAAGCTCAAGCACTACCATCAAAGGCATTATTATAAAGAAAATCTGTATACAGAGTTTGAAAATATCCCACATCCACACCTGAAGCATAAGGAGAAAAGTTTGATCAGCTTGCACTATTGTTTGTAGAGATACAGACGTTGATTGTAAAAGATCATCTCCCATAATTTTAGCACAAATAAATGTGACAATAAAAGATACAGCAATCCGAAAAAAAGCAGCAAAAAAAGGATTAATCCCTGATTTGCCTTGCACTATACTTTCTAAAATTATGCCATGGGATATAAGAAGGAATATTGCAATCAATGCCATTTGGCTTGTAGTAAGGGGTAAGGCGGCCATTGCAGCAATCCCTCCGTATATTCCGGTGAAAAGCCCCACAACAAGAGGAACAACTGCACAAGCAGGCAACATAAGAAAATCCATAAGCGGCGAAAACAAAAAATCCAGCTTGTAAATAATTCCAAAATATACAAGAAGTGTTGTTATAAAAGATATAGGGACAAGAATCTTTAACAGCCAGAAAAAACAGCTTATGCCTTTATTAAGACCTGCTTTTATTCCTGCTTTTATCCTTGGCAAAAAAGGCACCAATAATTTATTCTCTGCTGTCATCAGAAGGTTCTGTTTTGGTTGTTTGCTCTTTTACAGTTTTGTTTACTGTGAAGTGAATGTCTCTGAAAGCTTCATGAATATTTGACGGAGACAGTCTCCCAAGTTCAATAAACTTTACCACGATTTCTTTTGTGGTTCTTAATATTTGTTCATCAATTGATTTCATAATTTGTTTTGATATCAGAGATATGCCATAAGGTCAATAATTGAATTATTTTATTGCCTTAAAGAATAGAATGGTTATACTCTAAGTTTCATATTTAATTAAATGTAACAATTGTAAAGCATTACAATAAAGGTGTTTTGATAAATGAAAAATCTTGAACAAGAAAATAACAACTACACAGAGATTGTTTTATCTGAGGGAAAAATAGTTAAACTTATTGGCACCGCCCATGTTTCAAAGGAGAGTGCTGATTATGTAAAAAAAGTTATCCTTGAAGAAAAGGTTGATACTGTTTGCGTTGAGCTGTGCAGCACAAGGCTTGAGTCCATACAAAATAATGATAAATGGCGCAACATGGATATTATTAAGATTATTCGGGACAAAAAGGCACTTTTGCTATTTATAAACCTGATACTTGCTTCATTCCAAAAAAGAATAGCTAAAAAATTTGACATCCAGCCAGGCCAGGAAATGATAAATGCTGTTAATGCGGCAAAAGAAATAGATGCTGTTATAATTCCTGCTGACCGTGACATTCAAATCACATTATCCAGAATCTGGAGAGGCATGGGATTTTTTAAAAAATTAAAACTTTTATTCCAACTTTTATTATCTCTTGGATCATCTACTGATATTACAGAAGAAGAAATAGAAGAAATGAAGCAGGAAGATATTTTAAAAAGTATCCTGATAGATGTGAAAAAGTCTCATCCTGAAATAGAAAGGATTCTCATTGATGAAAGAGATATGTATCTTGCTGAAAAAATAAAAAATGCTCCGGGGGAAAAAATTATTGCTGTTGTAGGCGCAGGACATGTTCCTGGTATAAAAAAATATATTGCTGATAATACCGGAAAAAGCATTGAAGAGTTAAATATTCTTCCATCGGCAGGAAATGCTGGAAAAATTTTGAAATGGTTGATTCCGGCAGCTGTTTTTGGAATTTTTATAATAGGATTTTTAATGGGCGGTAAAAATGCAGGGGCCGACATGATATGGTTCTGGATTGCTGCCAATGGAATTTTTGCAGGGTTAGGTGCAATCTTTGCTCTTGCTCATCCATATACCATCATTGCTGCTATTCTTGCAGCACCCCTTACATCGCTCAACCCAATGATCGCAGCAGGCTGGGTTTCAGGACTTGTGGAAGCCTTTGCCAGAAAACCAAAAGTAAAAGACTTTGAAGCAATCTCTGAAGACATTCTTACAATAAAAGGATTTTGGAGAAACAGTGTAATCAGAATATTATTAGTTGTTGTGTTTACAAATATTGGAAGCACAATAGGCACAATGGCAGCTTTACCTTTGATGCTCAAGGTGCTTCATTAATAAAATCCATTGGTAACTTTAATTAAATAAAAAAAATTAAATCGGCAACCAATTTTTTTTATTTGCTTTTTTTAAAAATCACTTGACATTAATAAAATATTTGTTAATGCTGTCTATTATAGAGTGTTTAATAAATAATATTAAATTTTCAAAGCCTTAAGTAATAAAAAGTTGATGAACGATAACTTAATAGGAAGCAAATTACAAATTTAATCAATTGTTTGTATCTATACAATAATATGGAGGGAATTCATTTTCTTGGAACCAGATACAACTTGACATGATTGGCGATCTTTGGTATTTTGCTTTTTTAAATTTTTTGTTTATTATATTAAGCAAAATCTACTTACAACAAGGAGGTAAGAGATGAAGGCTCAAAGCAAAAAAAACTTGATTCAAAGCAAGTTTAGTTTTGGGGTCCGTAGAGCACGAAAACCTTTTCCAAAAGAAGCTACAGTGTTATTGCGTGAAAACATGAAGCAGCTTAAGGAAAGCGTCAGGCGTGGTGACGCTTACAAAAAGACTTCTTCAAAAATGTTTGGAGGAAAAGAATAATTTCTAACAACTGTCGTTTAAATATTGAATTAATTCAGTAAAGAGAGGCCTTTGGCCTCTCTTTTTTTTGGAGCAAACTATTGGAAACAAAGTGGATCGAAAATGCAACTACTGAGAGTTTTTTTAAACTCGCCTCTCAACTTGGAGCAAACCTACCATTTAAAAGAACCCTTTCTTTAATGAGACTGTTGAAATGTGAAAAAATTGCATGGGAAACCTCTGAATGGGGTAAGGACTGTAATCCTTCATTGTGCGAGCAACGATATAAAAGTTGTCAAGATTATGTTAATAATATAGAGCACTATAAGCAACGTCTTAAAAAAAAACTCTGCCATAGGTTTTTATTCTTTAAGAATAATAAAGATAAGTTCTTAGGGTACTGTATTGTCCATGAAGATACTCTACAAAATATCGATTCAGAGATAGAAACTTCACATTTTTACCTTACAGAATGTGTTTTAGGTAATCCAATTCCAAGGGAAATTAGGGGCTATGCTTATGGAAACTATAAGGCAAAAATACCATTAGAAAACAAACAATATGAAATCAATGGCAACTATTTCTCTCAACAAAATAAGTATACAAACTGTTGTGCTCAGGCTGCAATTAAAATGGTTTTACGAGGTTATTTTCATAATATTACATGTGAACAAATTAATAAGTCTTCAAATATTAAGCATGAAAAAGGACAAGGGAATTTAGGGTTCAACCCAGGGCAAATTTGCGACTCCATAAAAAATTATTCAAAACAAAACTCAAACTGTGAATTACAGCCTTCTATGTTGCATTCTGACTCTGCAAACCCAAGTCAATTTCTAAAGTCAGTTTATCATGCAATTGAATCTAAAATTCCAGTTATTTTACTTATGATACTGCCAAGAGAAATTTCAAGCGAAAAAACTAAAGGTCATGCTGTTTCCTTAGTAGGACATAGTTTCAAGATGAACAACTGGGGAGCATATGGTGGTGGATATTTTTCTGAGACCGCTGTCGGTTACCTATCTAGTTTTTTATGGTGTGATAGTTTTATCATTCAAGATGATAATTTTGGACCGTTCTATCATCTGTCTTCAGAGTTTCTAACTAAATATGCAGACCTTTATCGTTCCAAAATATCATTTTCAGACTGCGCCATGGTTCGATCTCCTTTAAATGAAGGAGAGTCCTCCAAGCAAGTTCCTTTGTCAGCAATATTTATACACACTAAAGAGCATGATTATATACACCAGTGTAGTCTTGTTGAGATGTTTGCTGCAACTATAATAAATCTTTATATTAATGGGCTAGATTTGAATAATGAGATTCCTGACGATGAAGATTTTAACTTATATTTTTATAATTTCTTTTCTGGTATGGAGAAAAATGGCCTTTCAGGCAAAACGAATGGTCATCAGACTGCATTAATCTTAAGATCACTTTTGGTGGGTAAGAACGAATATCTACAAAGCCAAGTTGGAGAATTATTAAAAAAAAATGAAATGTATGAGGCTATTGATTTTATATTGCCTGAATATTTTTGGTTGGTTGAAATTAGTATTCCAGAACTTTTTTGGATTAATCAACATAAAATTGGAGAAATAGCGATTGATCCAAAACTTTTTGATGAATCATACAAAAAGACTGCTTCACCAGAAGAGAGCATAATATTCATACGCCTTCCAACTTTATTGTCTGTTTATGAAGATAAAGATACAAGCGGTAATTATAATTATATAGACAAGCATTATCAATCCTTTGAATATCCTCATCAACACTTATTAAAAAAAAAACAAGGTTTTTTGAGATTAGCTTGTCCTGAGTGACCACTATCCAAATTTTTAATTTTTTAATGGAGAAAAATTATGACTGAATTTGACCTTAAAACACTTCAGAATGATGTTAAAAAAAAGTTGTTTGAAACGTTGACACTAGTGGAAGACCCCTTCTTTCAAAAGGGTCTCAACTATGAAAAATTTAAAGAAAAGGCACAAAAGCTATTAGACAAAGATATAATAAAAAATGTGGTTTGCGCCAAATCCTTCCAGAGTCTTTATCAATTAAGTGATCATTTATCAGAGGCAATTTGCGATCTCAACATCCCGGGTTTTACACCTTTAGGAGAACCATATGCAGACATAGTGCAAATTATTATTTATATGGTTCTAATTCTTAGTAAAAAAATAGGACTTAGTAATTATTGCAAATAAACAGTAAAAATTACTATAATTTAATATGTATGATAAACAATCCCTGCCTAAAAACTGAGACATCTTTAGAAAAACAGATGCTTATAGTGGGGCGTTTTTGTTGTTCTATTTGAGCTTATTATAAATAATTTTATTGCAAGCCATTTATATCAATAAGATAAGGCAGAATTATGTATTACTACTATCCACATATTTGTTATAATACTTTTAATTGTAGAGTTATTGCTTCTGAGTGCTGTTTGAATTTTTATTTGCTTTACCTTTTATTCATCCCAATTTAATATCAATAGATTTTTTTATCACCCTCAATATTTTTTTGAAGGGAGTTTAAAATGTATAAATTTAAATGGTTAGCACCCTTTGTATGTTTAGTCATTTTTGGGTTTCTTTTTGGATGCGTTTCTGCAAAAGTATCTCCCAATGCGGTTGACCTCAAAGTTAGTTTTAAATGGACTAAAGCAAGTAAATGTTCCAATAAATCTCCGAAAATCTATGTTTCCAACATTTCAAAAGGTACAAAATCATTAAAAGTTAAGCTTAACGACTTTGATGCTCCTAATTGGAACCATGGTGGTGGAACTGTTCCATATAAGGGGTCAGGTGTTATTAAGGCTGGAGCATTAAAAAATGGTTATAATGGCCCTTGCCCTCCAAGCGGAAGGCACAGTTATCAATTCACAGTGCATGCTATTGATAAAGAAGGAATCATTATCGGAATTGGAAAAGCTTTAAAAAAATTTCCTTAATGTGCTTGGGCCCAGTTATTGCCTGATCCGATATTCACGACAAGAGGGACTTTTAAACTAAATAGATTTTCCATTACGTGTTTTGCAAGTTTTGTAAGTGCTTCTTCTTCATTTGCCGGAACTTCAAAGATTATCTCATCATGCACAGACAACAATATTTTAGACTTAAGGTTGTTTGATGAAATAGCCTTGCTCATTTCTATCATAGCAAGTTTTATAAGATCTGCGGCACTTCCCTGAATAGGCATATTAATGGCAACTCTCTGGGCAAATTTCTTTACATTTATATTAGAAGAGTTGATTTCACTTACTTTGCGTTTTCTGCCTAAAAGAGTTTCTACTTCCAGATTCTTTTCTGCTTCTTTAATTGTAGAATCTATAAATCTTTTTACACCTGCATATCTTGCAAAATAGTTATCAATGTAATTTTGTGCCATTTTCCTTGAGATATCAAGCTCTTTAGAGAGCCCATATGCACTCATTCCATACACTATTCCAAAATTAATCGCTTTTGCCTGACTCCTGAGATCATTTGTTACAAATTCAGAGATAACATCAAAAACTTCCATAGCTGTTCTTGTATGAATGTCTTCATTGTTCTGAAAAGCTTTGATTAAAATTTCATCGTTGGCGCAATGTGCTAAAATACGAAGTTCTATCTGGGAATAATCTGCTGAAACAAAAGAAAATCCCTGCTTTGGAATAAAAGCCTCTCTGATTTTTTTTCCTTCTTCTGTTCTAATTGGTATGTTCTGAAGGTTCGGGTTGGAACTGCTAAGCCTTCCTGTAGCGGTTATTGTCTGATTAAAAGAAGTATGCACCCGATCTGTTTCAGGATTGGCTATTTTGCTTAATGCGTCAACATATGTTGTTTTAAGCTTCCCAAGAGTTCTATATCTTAAAACTTTTGCGGGGAGCTCATGTTTTTGAGATAGTGCCGTTAAGACCTCAACATCTGTTGAATATCCCTTAGTTTTTTTGGTTTTTTTAATAACAGGAAGATTTAATTTTTCAAAAAGAATTTCTCCAAGCTGTTGGGATGAATTTATGTTGAATATTTGACCTGATAAAGAATATATTTCCTGCTCAAGAATATCAATTTCCTGTTTAAAAACCTTAGACAGTGTATTGAGCTGTTCTCTATCAATCTTTATACCCTCCATTTCCATTGCAGCAAGTACCGGAACAAGAGGTATTTCAATTTTGGTCATAAGATCATAAAGGTTAAAATCTTTAATATCCTGCAACAGCTTTTCATATGCCATAAACGTAATATCTGCATCTTCTGATGCATAATTCACAGCTTCAGATATTGCAACCTCCTCAAACCCTATCTGATTTTTTCCTTTCCCGGTAATCTCCTCATAGGATATGGTTTTATGACCAAAAAGGGTCATTGCTATTTGATCAAGGCTGTGCCCCCTGGTCGAAGGATTTAAAAGATATGATCCTATCATTGTATCAAAAACAATGCCTTCGAGTTTGATTCCACATTTTGCCAGCACAATATAATCATATTTAATGTTCTGCCCGACCTTTTTAATCTCAGGATTTTGAAGAAGAGGTTTAAGTATTTGAAGTACTCTGTTTTTATCAGGTTGTTCAAATTCTCCAGAATCAATATGTCCCACAGGGATATAAACAGCCTGATCTTTTTTGTAGGAAAAAGAGAGTCCTACAAGTTCTGCCAGCATGGGGGTTTTAGAAGTAGTTTCTGTATCCAGGGCAAAAACGTCACATTTCTCAAGATCTTTTACATAATTCTCTATATCTTTAAGCTTTGTTAACAGCTTATATTCTTTTTTGGATAAATCCTGAGCACCTGCATATTCCATTGCAAGGGTTTTAAATTCATACTCTCTAAAAAGAGCAGATGCTTTTTCTTTATCCGGATTAACAATTTTAAAGGCATCTAACGATATTTCCTCTTCAACAAACCTGTCAATTGTGGCAAGATCTTTACTCAAAAGAGCATTTTCTTTGTTTTCCAATAAATTTTCATAAAGCTTTTTCTTCTTTTTTAGATCTTCAATATTTGTATATATATTTTCGATTGATTTATACTGTGCAATAAGACTACTGGCTATTTTTAGTCCAATCCCGGGTACTCCGGGGATATTATCTGATTTGTCACCTGCAAGGCCTAACATGTCAATAAATTCTAAAGGAGATATATCAAAATCTTTTTTAACCTGGGCAATATCTATTTCTTTATCTTTCATAGGATCCCAAAGCAGGCAATCCTCTGTTATTAGCTGAATAAAATCCTTATCTCCTGTCACCATTACAACTTTAAAACCTTGTTCCTGGGCAAGCCTTGCATATGTACCAACAAGGTCATCAGCTTCAAAACCTTGTTTTTCAACAATTGTAATATTTAAAGCATTTACTACCTTTTTTATATCAGGTATCTGGACAGCCATACTCTCTTCCATGGGTGGTCTGTTTGCTTTATATTCTTTATACATTTTATGTCTAAAAGTCGGTCCTTTTACATCAAAAAAAACAACAGCAAATTCAGGTTGTTTTTCCTTTAGGAGTTTTAAAAGAATCCTTGTAAAACCAAAAGTTGCATTGGTAGGATGTCCGGTTGAGGTAGATAAATTTTTAATTGCATGGAATGCGCGGTGGAGATATGCACTACCGTCTATTAAATATATTTCCTTTTTGTCCACTTTTTATTTGCTCCCTATTGAATAACAATGATTTATAATTTTCAAATAAATACTACCCCAAGAGAACAACAAAATCAAACCTCAACTTTTCTTGTTAAAACAAAGTCAGTGACCTCCGGCAAAGCCGGAGGCTTGTATTGTGAACCGCTCAAAGCGGACATAAAACCATGAGCCACCTAAAGGTGGTCAAAACAATTTCAACTGGTCTACCTTCCTATCGGTCTCTTCTTGTTTCTTGATATATTTTTTTACCGTTTCTTCATCTCGCACAACTGTTGGTACAAAATATCCACGAGCCCAAAAATTTTGACCCGTAAAATTGTTCCGTCGTCCTGTATACGTCCTAGCAATATGTATTGCGCTTTTCCCTTTTATATGCCCAACAACCTGAGATATTAAATATTTCGGAGGGATTGATATCAACAGATGAACATGATCTCCCATAAGGTGCCCTTCTATTATATTTGATTCTTTTTGCAATGCCAGTTCTCTCAAAACTCCACCGAGGTATCTTCTTAGATTACCATATATTAGCTTCTTCCGGTATTTCGGAATCCAAATTAGATGGTACTTGCAATCCCATGTCGTATGGTTTAACTTATTATAATTGTTCATCGAAAGTCTCCTTTTCTGTGATCTTTGAGCGGTTCACATTATTGGAGACTTTCGTATACTCCTGGAATTGTCAAACTCTGGGAGTCTCCCCGGCAAAGCCAGGGGCTTACTCAAGATAGTTAAAAGCACAAATAAGCCTGTTCTAATAGATGCGGTAAGGAAAATAATCTCCCTTACCGCATTTTTTTTGGTCATTTGATCATAATAATGCTTGACATGAGTTTGTGATGATATTATATTATAGTCAAATGACCAAAACTAAACAAAGGATATAACATGTCCCGACCCAAAAGACCAAGATGTATTATATCCCGACCGATCATCAAAGAGTTCGGGCCTGAAGGGATGAAGGAAAAAGGAGAGGTAATACTCTCTCTCGAAGAATTTGAGGCCATTCGACATATTGATTATGAAGGGCTGGATCAGAGTCAAGCAGCAGAAATCATGACTGTTTCCAGGCAAACCTTTGGTAGAATTTTGAAATCTGCCCGTTTTAACCTGTCCAATGCCCTGGTGAACGCTTTCCGTCTTAAGGTGGAAGGAGGGTGTTATACCCTGCATGGCAACGGACGCGGACATGGTCCCCATGGTCATGGCAGGGGACGAAAAGGGCGTGGTATGGGCCGCGGTCAAAATATCAGAAGAATCATAAAGGAGGACAAAAATGACTAATTCGAACACGCAAAACCAAGGCAAGGGAAACCAGCAAGGACAAAAAACAGACCGGGGAATGGGTTCCGGCAAGGGCTGCGACAACAATCAAGGTTGTGGTCAAGGTCGGGGTCAGGGCTGCGGACAGGGAAAAGACCAGGTCCGGGGAACAGGTCAAGGTCGGGGTAATGGTCAAGGCTGAGGTAAAAAGGAATAGATTTTTTGTGGTATTCAACATGTGATAACATTTAACCATAGACAAAAGGAGGACATATCATGCCAGGATTTAATCAAAGAGGCCCAATGAATAACGGGCCCATGACCGGCGGGGGAAGAGGCAGCTGCACCGGGAATATTACACCGGGTCAGGGATTTGCAGGGGGAGGATACACAATGGGCAGAGGGCTTGGTCGTAGAGGCCGTCAGAACTCTGGATGGAGGAGTGGTCAGGGAAACGGTTGGGCTGGTCCTGCGCCAACGGTTTCAACCCAGGTAATCCTGCAAAACAGGGCTGATATGCTGGAAGCCGAACTTACGGAAATTAAAAACCAATTGAATAAACTAAATGAATCCGGGGAATAGTCAAAACTCCTGAATGAATAAAGAGGCACTGGATATAAAAATCCAGTGCCTCTTTATTATTTATTAAAGCTTTGATACCATCTGCCCTATGGCGGATAGATCATCTTCATTTGGATGCTCGCCGGCAACCATGTCATATCCGTCACAGGAAGGCGCCTGGTCAATTGGGAATATCTCTTTTTCTCCATTTAAAGTATTGTCAGGGTAACGTTTCTTTCTCTGCTAAATTATAAAATGGCAACATGCCAGCAAATGGATTCATCAAAAGAAATATACCAGTAGAAAATTATTCTTGCTGTCTTAAATACCTTATCGCAAAAGCAGTTTAACCGAATCCATCAACTTGTTTGTATCAAACGGTTTTGTAAATATTTTTGCTGCACCTAACAGCCCGGCAATGTTAAGATAAGCTTCGGGATTATTTTTTCCTCCGCCAGGCTTTTACGATAAGTAACACTTACCGGTCTGGAAAAAACGATAACATCAAAAATTTGTTCTCTTTCCTTTCATTCTTAAACAGACTATATTTTTTTAATCAATTGGTTGGCTGCCGTTAACAAAGGGTCCCAAACCGGTCCAAATGGCGGTGCATACGCCAAATCTGTCTGGGAAAAATCCTCAACAGTCATTTTACACTGCAGGGCTACAGCCACGGCATTGATTCTATGGACCACCCCTTCTTTTCCCAGCATCTGGGTTCCCAGCAGGCGACCGGTCTTTTTGTCTGCCACCATATTGATATGGATTGGTGTTGAGCAGGGCTGTCCGTGAGCGCGGGATCTTGTTTTAACAGTGTTTTCCACAGGATCAAATCCTGCATCTAACGCTTCTTTAAAGTTCAACCCTGATCTGGCAACCTCAAGGGAAAATACTTTAAAAACAGATGTTCCTGCAACGCCTTGAAGACAAGTTCGAGTTCCACAAACATTGTCAGCAACTGCCCATCCTGCCCGGTTCGCTCTCAACGCCAGTGGAATCCAGCATTTGCTATCTGTAACAACATGATAAGCATCAGCACAATCTCCTGCCGCGAAAATGTCCTTATCTGAGGTTTGTAAATACTTGTCAACGGCTATAGAACCTGACATTCCCAAATCAAGTCCGGCATTTTTTGCCATTCCACTACAGGGTTTTACACCAAATGCCGCAAGAACCAGGTCTGCCTCAAGAGTTAAATTTTCACAGATAACCTGAACACCGTTACCCAAAGGTTCAATTTTCTGAACGGAATGTCCCGAATGGATATCAACTCCCATATGGATCAGCTCTTCATAGACAACATCTGCAAGATCCGAAAATAACCAAGGCAAAAAAACCGGCCCCGGTTTAACCATACTAATTTTAACACCTCTTTTTTCAAAGGCTTCGCACATTTCAAGCGCTATATACCCCATCCCGATAATCACCGCTTTTTTGATATTCTTTTGAATGATATACTCTTTTATTCTTTTCCCATCTTCAAGGCTTTTTAAAACCATGACTTGGGGCAAATCAAAGCCAGGCAGATCGTGAATCACAGGGGCGGCACCCGTGGCAATAAACAGCTTATCATAGTCAAAAACAAACGGGTCTCCCTCAATTGTTATTCCAGATATCTTTTTTGCAGCACGGTCTATGGCAGTAACTCTATGTCCGGTTAAAAGATTGATCTTGTTTTTTTCAATAAACACTTCGGCTTTTCTTACAACCAGTTTTTCCATATCCCTTTGGGGGTCAGCAATATTGTAGGGCATACCACAGGCACTGTAAGAAACATCATGGGTTTGTTCCAGTACCACCACATCCATATCCGGATCTGTTCTTTTTGCTCGGCTTGCAGCGCTCATACCTGCAGCATCACCACCGATAATGACAAATTTCATAACCACTCCATTTATATTTTTTGATTTCTTAACACTTTCAATTGATCCATCAGCAGACCTTTAAACCGGTCCAAGGTGATCGGATATGCCTGCATGGGAACCCCCATCCAATCGCAATACTCAAGAAATTCTTCCGGATTTTCTTCCATATATTGATCCATATATCCAATACCATCCAGAACCACTGCCCCTCCGGTATGTCTTGGAAAATTTTCATTGGCAATGGCCTTATCCCATCCTTTGAACACCTGTTGTCTGTATTTTACCCAACCCGGTGTCATAAACCAGACCGGTTCTCCTCCGGAAATTTCATTTGTAATCTGTTTCATTTCTTCATCACTTGCAAGCATTCCCATGCAGTGACTGGCCTCGATTCTGGCAACGTCCAATCCTTGTTCTTCAATAATTGTTTCCATTAACCGGGTTGGATTATCCGGATTGACATAGCAATATTTGCCACCGTAAACAACAATCACGCCATTGGCAACAGACTTGGCTTTTTCAATAAACTTAATGAGCTGTGTTTCCAATTCTGGGATATCCTGGTGAAGCCCTGGTGTTGTATAAAAGACATGCTGGGTATCAAGGAATCCTTCTTTTACAAGGTGGTTGATTTCAGGGCTCATAGTTCCACAGGCTACTATTGCGGTATCACTAAATGATCGTTCATCCATGATAACCTCCTTCTATAAAATAGTTCGCTTTTTTTTCTGTGTCATAGTTTATCTTAAAAACTGAAGAAGTAAAGTGCAATGCCCAATAATTGCAGCCTGCACTTTACATTTGCCTGCATCAGTTACCAAGTGTATCTGCCACAAGTTCTTCCTCAAGATGCTTATCCCATTTTTCCCCCCAAAGGTCGGGAATGGTTTCTTCAACCTGAATAATGGAATCCCAGCTGATACCGATCTCTGTAAAAATATTTTTAAGACCTTCTTCACTGGGTGCCAGCCATATACAATAGCGCACCCCTTTTTCTTCATTGAAATAAGTTCTTATCCATGTCCCTGTCTCAACTTTAGCAAGTTTACGCCAATTGGCCTGAACTTCATCACAATTAATTTCAGAGTTGTTATGAACCATCATGTATTTATTTAATTTACTCATTGTCATTCTCCTTTTTTATTAGTTTTGTTGGTTTCCCCAGCAAATGCGCATTTTAAAACCGAGTTAGAAACAATTAACTCAACAATTATGCCAAGTATTGGATACAATCCTTTCTAATTTTATAACTATCTGTAATCACTAATAAAAAAAATTTGATTTGATTTATATTTGTCAAAAAAATATAAACTATTGACATGATGGCGGTCCGTTACTTATGATGACACCCATACAAAGTGGCGCCACCAGTGGCGCCGATAATTCATAAAAAGGATTTTTCCATGAAAGATATTCAATTTGAAATACAAAACAATGAATTTGTAAAACTTTTGCTTGAATCCATTGGCGATGGCATTTTTGTCCTTGATACCCATGGAACGATCATTGCCTGGAACCCGGCAATAGAAAAAATAACCGGTTATACTTTTGACGAAATTAAAGGAAAAAGTTGTAAAATTCTAAACTTCACTCAGTGTTTTGATAAGGATTGTCCAACCGGTATAAAAGATTGCAGTATTTTAAAATACGGAAAGGTAGACCCCACAGAATGTTTATTGAGCCATAAGAACGGACACCTCCTTTCTGTAACAAAGAATGCCAGGGCTATAAAAAACAAGC
Source organism: Desulfobacterales bacterium (assembly GCA_023143455.1). GTDB lineage: Bacteria > Desulfobacterota > Desulfobacteria > Desulfobacterales > Desulfobacteraceae > JAIOSM01. The sequence goes on along the minus strand of JAGLHT010000006.1, from coordinate 48,408 downwards.
AAAACAAAATCATCGGGATTGTTGAAGCTGTTACCGATTTAACAGAGCTGAAAAATGCCCGGTTAAAAATGGAAGAGGCCACCCGTCGACTCGGAGAATTAAATCGTTTGGGCGGCATTATTGCAAAAAGCCGGGTTATGCAAAATGTATTCACGTTTATCAAAGCCTCGGCAGCAAGTGATACAACCATACTGATCCAAGGAGACAGCGGAACCGGGAAAGAACTTGTAGCAGGTGCGATTCATTCCATTGGAGAACGAAGGAAGAAACCTATGATAATTGTAAATTGCAGTGCTCTTTCTGAGTCTTTGCTTGAAAGTGAACTCTTCGGTCATATAAAAGGAGCCTTTACCGGTGCCAACCAGAACCGCATCGGACGGTTTGAAGAAGCTGATGGCGGAACTATATTTTTAGATGAAATAGGTGAAATCACACCATATATACAGGTAAAACTGCTTCGGGTGCTACAGCAAAAAGAAATAGAACGAGTGGGTGAATCCAGAAAACGTAAAATTGATATTCGCATCATTACCGCTACAAACAAAAATCTTAAGTCACTGGTAGACGTCGGGCGGTTTAGAGAGGACCTGTACTACAGGCTTAAAGTTTTTCCTATTTTTCTGCCCCCCTTGAGAGACAGAAAAGAAGATATCCCCCTTCTTACCAACCATTTTATTAAAATAAACAATGAAAAAGTCCCAATTAAAGCCAAAGGAATTGCAAAACCTGCTTTAAAGGCTTTTATGGATTATTCCTGGCCGGGTAATATAAGAGAGTTGGCCAATGCAATTGAACATGCGTTTGTTTTATGTTCCGGCAGGCAGATTGATCTGTCAGACCTTCCCCTTGAAATCCGGGAGCCGGATACAATTTTCAGGCATTTTGGAAAAGAAAAAATATCGACGTCTATTCAAAGAAATCAACCTCTTTATTCTTTGACTAAGGAGAAATTGATCGATCTGCTCCATGACGCTAAATGGAATAAAGCAGAAGTTGCAAGGCGTGTGGGTTTGAGCCGGGCATCCATCTGGAAATACATGAAAAAGTGGGACATACCCATTCAACCTCAATAGTTAAGCATATTCAACCCGGTGAAAAAGTCTTTGTTGTGGGTTGTAATAATTGTGCATGGGAATGCTATTCCGGTGGTGAAGCAGAAACCAAAATAATGGTGTTTGATTCATTTTACTTTTACTTTTTTCCATAATGGGATCTTATTTTAAAAATTAATTTGTCTTGGCTCACTATATTTTGTACACTGCTGTTTATAAAGAATATAGATTTACTTGACAAAAAACACCTTCTATCATAATCGTATAAAAGAGTTTCTGACAGATATTTTTTTGTAAAATACTGTTTCTAATTATTAAAATTCAAAATTGAGGTGAAAATTATGCGATGCTTAATTAAAATGATATTAACTATATTGATTCTTCTATCTATAGCCGCTGTTAATTGTTATGCAAGCGACAAACTTTATACTGCATACAATATTTGGAAATGGGGGGGATATAATAATGCCTTTATAAACTTTAAGGGAGGCAGGTCTATGATTCCTGCCGGAACTGAAATCAAAGACCGTCCTTTAATCTTTGAAAATCAGCCTTACAATAACAATCAACTTCATCCTCAACATGTACTTTATAAAACTTTGCCTGACAATAAAAACCATAGAATTCATTTCGTTTTAAGACATCATCGCAAAAAAACCATTAAAGATTATATGGGCTATACGTTTACACCAAAAAATTTTGAAGAATTAACAGTTGGTATGACGGAAGCTGAAATAGACGCCATTAAAAAAGGAGTAATAGTAGACGGAATGGGTAAAGAAGCGGTCCTTATCTGTTATGGCTATCCTATAGAACGTCATACTAGAAGCCTTGATAGCAACGTTTGGATTTACTACATGAATGCAAGGACACAAAAAAGAATTCAATTCAATAGTAAAGGCAGAACCGGACCGGAAATTGCCACAATGGAAACAAAGAGTCAACAAACTGTTATGGAAACTGATTTAGAAACAGAAAATCAAGGTGCTAATACTGATTTCGAAAAAAAATTCATGCTGCTACAAAAACTTCTAGACAAAAATTTAATAACCCAAGAGGAATATGACAAGAAAAAAGCAGTGTTACTTGAAGACCTTTAGATAAAAGAACTTGAGCTCAAGAAGAAACAAAAGAAGAGAAAAACAATCCAAATTATGCCATTGCTGTGGCAAATCCTTTATATTCTGCTGGAACTGTAGGTGTGGATTTGCCATATGTCAGGAGTGCATGTATGAAAATCAGTGGGGCATGACATGTAATGGAATAACGTGGCAATGCCCTGACTGTAGCGAACAGAACGGATTTGGAAATCAATAGCTGATCTATAACTATCTTCTGGCCTTGATGGCATTTGCATGGCCATCAAGCCCTTCAACTTCAGCAAGAGCAATTACATCATCTGCTTCTTTTTCAAAGGCTTGTTTTGAATATTGTATGAGACTTGTCTTTTTTATAAAATTTTCTACAGAAAGAGCCGATGAAAACCTTGCAGTTCCTGCTGTGGGCAGAACATGATTTGGCCCTGCAATATAATCACCCATTGGTTCCGGGCTATAAGGACCTAAAAATATTGCACCGGCATTTCTAATTTTTTCTATATATTCAAAAGGGTTTTTTACCAAAAGTTCAAGATGCTCAGGAGCAAGTCTGTTTGAAAGCTCTATTGCAGTGCCTATCTCAGGCACTATCATAATTATACCAAAATTCTGAATTGACTTTGAAGCTATGTCTTTTCTTGAAAGTTTCTCAAGTTGTTCTTCTACGCATACTTTAGTCTTTTTTGCTATATCTTCTGAATCAGTTAAAAGAATTGCAGAAGCCAAAATGTCATGTTCAGCCTGGGAAAGAAGATCTGCAGCAATACAATTTGGATCGGCATCTTTATCTGCAATAATTAAAATCTCACTTGGTCCTGCAATCATATCAATACCTACTATACCTGATACAATTTTTTTAGCTAATGTTACATATAAATTTCCAGGACCTACTATAACATCAACTTTTGGAATTGTTTCAGTGCCGTAAGCAAGAGCGGCAATAGCCCATGCACTTCCTGCCTTGAACACATTATCAATACCGACTCTTTGAGCAGTAGCAAGAATATAGGGGTTGATTTTCCCATTTTCCATAGGTGGTGTCATTAATGATATTGATTCCACTCCTGCTACTTTTGCAGGAATCCCTCCCATTAAAACAGAAGATACTAAAGGCGTTTTTCCACCTGTTGCCCCGGGAGCATAAATCCCTGCGGCAGCAACAGGTTTTACCAGTTGCCCCAGCATAACACCCTCTCTTGGAGTATCAATCCAGGAATTCTGATTCTGCTTTAAATGAAAAGATTCAATTTGTACTACAGCTCTATCAAGTGCTTTTAAGAATTTTTTATCGAGATTTTGACAAGCTTCTTCAAATTCATTGTCTGAAACTTTTAAGGATTTTTCTGTTACATGCTTTGAGTCAAACTTGTTTGTATAATAACATACTGCCTTATCACCTTCTGTTTTCACAGCTTCTATATAAGCATTAACATCCTTATAATCTTCTTCAGTAAACCCTAATCCTCGCTCAATTATTGCAAGAACTTTTTTTTCAGCCTCATCTGAGGGGTATTGTAAAATTTCCATGTTCTAATTATTTCCGATATTTATATATGATTGATACAGATAAATTTTGTAACAGAGTTTTTAGTAAAAGTCCATTTCAAAAAAATCAATTGTTTCCTAAAACATTTTTGACAGGAAGCTTAATGGTAAACAATGTTCTTTTTCCCAATTCTGTTGTAACTGTCATTTCTCCTGAATGATCTTCTGTAATAATAAAATAAGCAATATAAAGTCCAAGCCCTGTTCCCTTGTCCTTTTCTTTTGTTGTGAAAAAAGGTTCAAAAACACGCTTAAGTGTTTTTTCATCCATTCCAGGACCATTATCTTCAATTTCCAAACATGCCTTATTACAGGAAAGGTAAATCCTTATTGTAATTTGTAAAGCTCCTGAATTTTCTTTGTTTGTTATGAAAGCCTGGGCACTGTTTTTTAAAATATTAAAAACTACCTGTTGAATTTTGCTTCCTTCACAGGGAATTTTGGGTACTGTTGGATCATATTCCTTAAATATTTCTAGTTTTTTAAAACTGCTTTTCATCTTTAAATAATAATCAGTCTTAACAAGCTCAATAGTTTTATCCACTTGTTTACTAAGGCTTTGTAATGATTTTCCAGCGCCGCTCTTTTTTACAAAATTGAGCATGTTTTCTACAATTTCTGCCGCTTGTATCCCTGCTTGATTTATTTTCTCAATATGCTCTAAAATCTTCCTGTCTTTCATATAGGCTTTAATACTATCCAAAGTTGTTCCAGCAGCTAAAGCTGCTGTTTCATTGGCTGGAAAATGTTTTGCAAGGCGATTGTAAACTACCTGGGCATTCTGCATCATCCCGGCAAGGGGGTTGTTAATCTCATGCGCCATTCCTGCTGCAAGACCTCCAACAGAAATCATTTTTTCAGTTTGAATTAGAATTGACTCAACCTTAACCTGATTTGTTACATCATCAACCCGTATTACTGCGCCTTGGGCGTCACCGGTGACTAATGGGTATATAGTAATATCCTCATAAAAGAGTTCAGTGTCAATTTTGTAAGGAACTTTCAAAGCTTCCTGAACAGTTTGCTCTCTTATTGCTGTTTGAATTTTAGAATGATGTTTTTTAAGCCTTGGGAAAACAGAATACAAATCCTGTCCATCAGCATCTTTTGCAGACAATCCGGTTTTTTCTTCAGCCTGCTTGTTGAATAATGTTATTTTATAGTTTACATCAATTCCTACCAATATTGAGGGCATGGAATTAATAATACCTGTCAAATATCCCCGAAATTGATTTAACTTTTCTTCTGCCTCTTTGCGTTGGGTAATATCAAGCCAAGAAGCAAGGCCAGCCGGTTTACCATGAAATTTAATACTACGCCCTTCAAGATAAATCCATTTTTCTTCTTTCTGCTTAGTTATAATCCTACACTCGTATCCAGATGGAGCTGGTAGACCTTTTTGTCTTAAAACAGAATATTTTTTAATCTTTTCTTTAAATTCAGGCGCAACAATATCCAGAAAATCTCTCTTTTCATATTCCTCAAATGTATATCCTAAAATTTTTTCAGTGGCAGGATTACAATAAACTAATTTTTCATCCTGATAAAGTATAATACCTATTGATGAAGTTTCTGCGAGCGTTCTGAATTTGTATTCACTCTCTTTGAGAGATTCTTCCCATTGTTTACGGTCAGAGATGTCTATAATAACACCTCGAAGGCCTGTTTGCTTGCCCCCTTTATAGATAGAAGAGGTCTTAATTATTCCCGGGAAAGACGAGCTGTCTTTTCTTAAAAAAAGATATTCTTTTAACCCTTCTAAGTCTATTCCTTCATCTTTTTCAACTATGCCACTGTTATTCAATTTGGTTTTAAAATTTTGTGCTGCTATAAAATCAACACAATTAACTCCGTTCTTTATATCCTTTTTTGAATATCCGAGCATATCTAAAGTCTTTGAGTTAGCATATGTTATTTTCAACTCATCATCGGTTTCAAATATAGCTTCGGGCAACAATTCCGCCATATCTCTAAATCGGTTTTCACTTTCAACCAGTTCATCCATCATCCTCTTTCTCTCAATTGCTATGGCGATTTGACTAGAAACAAAGATAAACATTTCAAAATCTTTCTGGCTAAAATACTCAGGGTCATTGTAATCTTGTGCTGCCATAACCCCTATAACCTTATTGCGGACAATTAATGGAACACCAATCCATATCTTACTCAGCTTTCCTATGGATTTTTTTGCCTGTTTCCGTAGTATTAATTCTTCTTCAAATAAAAAAAGAGGTTTGCCTGATAATATAACTTCTCCGGTTAAAGAATGTGTCGCTGTAAAATCATTAATATATGACATTTTTTTATCAAACTGATCTTTGAAATACGGAAATTCAATGGTTTTCTTTTCTTCATTATAAATTGCAATGAAAAAATTCGGTGCGCTGATTATTCTATTTAAAGCATTATGAATAAAGGCGTAGAAATCTTCAAGGCTTGTAGTAGTACCCACAGCCTTAATTATGTCAAAAAGTATATTGTTTATTTTTTCTGTTTTATTTTGAATTTTTACTTTTTCTCCCATCAGTACAGCTCTGTGCAATCAAATTGATCCTTTACCTTGGATATAGCAGGTATTATTGTTTGAGTGCTATCAACTCCTTGGATTGACCTTATTCTCTTATCTACAAATTCGCCAATAGTTTCTGCATCAGATGCAAGCAAGTCCCGTATGAGTTTGATTTTTATAAGTATATCAATATTCCCGTGTACTGAATGAACTTCTGAAACGCCTTCAACTTTAAAAATTTTATCAACCACCCTACTCTCTATAGAGCCTTTAACATTAATAAAAACAAAAGCTGTAATTGATCGTTTCATTTCAGGATATTCAGGATTGCTTTTCTCAAGCATTAATCGTCTGAAAGATTCCATGTCTCCCGGAAGATGCCTATATAGTTCTATTCCATATTTTCGTTTGGATTTTCGTCTCCAGTGGGTAAAGGAAACATAAACATAAAGATCAGATATTGTACGATTAGGAAAATATTTTAAAAGCCCTCCTCTTTTTATTATTAAGGTAAGGGGGATATAAATTGTGTCATACCAGTCCCGGGCAGCCTTTTGCAGATCAAAATTCTCATCTGAATCAGTTTCCAAATAAATCAAATGCTTTTTAATCTGTTTTTCAAGGTATCTGTATTTTCCAACTTCTGTAAGCTCTATTTCATCAGGAAGATTGGTTGTTTTTAAAAATGAAGACTTTTCCATATAGAGTAAATTTTCAAGATTCTTTTTTGAGGATATAAGTTCAGTAACCTTTGCTTCAATTTCTTGGCGACCTAAACTTTTTGCTGCAGCAACACGATGATTCCCGTCTAAAATATAAAACTCATCCCGTATCTGATAAAGGTTAATTGGTGGAAAAACTTTCTGATCAAGCATTGCTTGCTTAATGGAATTAAACCTTGGAGATTGCTCTTGATTTCTAAAATGAAACCTTGAATCAAAATCTTTATACTTGCCAACACTCCCAACTATTTTATCTAAGCTAACATTTTGAATGCCATGTTCAATAATCTTACAATCGTCTTCTTTAGCCTTTGCATCATTAAATGATTTAACAGTGCTCAAGCTCTTATTCTTCTTGAAACCAAACAAGTTTTTAAAAAAGTTTTCCATATTAATACTCCAGGATGTTATATCCGCAGGTGTTTATTACTTTTGTTTTCCCATAAAGAGTAACACGGTCCAATGAATTGTTAAAATTTTTATGTATATGTCCATGAATAAAATATTTTGGGCTATATTTTTCTATCAGGTTAACAAAGCATGCAAATCCTCTATGGCACAAGTCCTCTGCATCATGAATGTAGCGGGGAGGAGCATGGGTAATAACTATATTGGCGCCTTTGCTTTTCAAAAGAGAAAACCACATACTGCGTATTATTTTTTTCATTTCGTTTTCAGTAAATTGATTTTCGTTGCCATTATACCACATTGATCCTTCAAAGCCTATTATCCTCATTGAATTATATTGAACAAGCTGTTTATTTATATCAGTACATCCTTCCGGGTGGTAGCCAGCATGCCGTACATCATGATTGCCTTTCACGTAGTACAGAGGAGCTGCAAGTTTTTCTTTTAAAAACACTAAGTATTCAGGAGAAATATCACCGCAAGATAGTATAAGGTCTATTTTGGGAAGAGTGTTATCTTCAATCTTTTGGTCAAGGGATTTTTCAATAAAATCAGAAACAGTCAGGATTCTCATGGTATTTTTAACTTTTAATAAAAATTCACTATACCAGTTAAGTTAATATTTGTAAAATCTTATCAAACAATGGTATATATTTCGTTTAAAACAAAACAAGGCTGAAAGAATTATGGAAATAAAAATAAAAATTCGAGGGTATCATACTGACTTATATAAACACGTTAACAATGCAAGATATCTTGAATTTCTCGAGGAAGCACGATGGCAGATAGTTGAAGAGCATATGGAAATAACTGATTTTATTCAAAACAAACTTAGTTTTTTTGTAGTAAATATAAATATTTCATATCGGAGCCCAGCAAGGGTAAATGATGTTATATTGATAAAAACAGGGTTAGATAAAATCGGTAACAAAAGCGCTGTATTCAAACAGGAAATTATAAACACATCCACTGGAAAAATCTGTATTCAGGCAGACGTTACCTTTGTTGTTGCTGACAAAACAGGAAAAGCAATTGCGTTAAAAGGCGAGATCAAAGAAGCAATTAATAGGATTCCAAATGTCCAATAAACCATTAAATACTAAGAGTAAAATATGATTACAATCCTTGATTATGGTGCAGGAAATGTCCGAAGCGTTATCAACGCTGTTGAATCTCTTGGACAAAAAATTAATATTGTAAAAAAGCCTTCAGATATCCTCAATGCTGAAAAACTCATATTTCCGGGAGTAGGTCATTATGGAAATATGATAAAGACAATTAAAACAAAGGGCTATTTTGAACCTCTTAAAAATTACCTTAATGAAAACCGGCCTTTTCTTGGTATCTGCCTGGGGTTTCATGCTCTTTTTGAAACCAGCGAAGAATTTTCATTGCACAAAGGGTTAGGTATTCTTCCAGGAGTTGTTAAGCGTTTTGACATTAAACTTGCAGTGCCACACATTGGATGGAACAGCATAAATCCAAAAAAAGATTCATCTCTTTTTCAAAATATAAACAAAGATATAAGATTTTATTTTGTACATTCATACCATGTTGTACCTGATAAAGAATCTGATATTCTTACAACTACTCCCTATGAAAATGAATTTGTGAGTGCCGTGAGCAGAGGCAATATAACAGGTGTGCAATTTCATCCTGAAAAAAGCGGGAAACCCGGATTGCAATTTTTAAATAATTTTATTTCTCCGGGTAATAACAATGCCAAAAACAAACCTGTTGGAACTGACGGTTTGCCTTCAAACAACGGGCTTGCAAAAAGAATAGTTGCCTGTCTGGATGTAAGATCCAATGACAATGGAGATCTTGTCGTAACAAAAGGTGATCAGTATGATGTGCGAGAAAAAGGTGACGTCAGAAACCTTGGCAAACCTGTAGAGCTTGCAAGGGACTATTACGAGCAAGGTGCAGACGAAATCACATTTTTAAATATTACTGGGTTTCGAGATTTTCCCCTTAAAGACATGCCCATGATAGATGTTTTGAAAAAAACATCCAAAAACGTTTTTGTACCCCTTACCATTGGTGGAGGAATTAGAGATTATACTGACAGCAACAACAAAACATACAAAGCTATTGAAGTTGCCGAAGCTTATTTCCGAGCTGGAGCAGATAAAATTTCCATTGGAAGTGATGCAGTTTATATTGCTGAAAAATATTTAAAAACCAACGAAAAAACCGGAAAAAGCTCCATTGAACATATATCCAATGTTTACGGAAGTCAGGCAGTTGTTATCTCCATTGATCCCATAAAAGTTTGGGTAAAATCAAATGACGGCTCTTCAAGACATAACATTATTATCTCTTCAGAGCCCGGACCTTCTGGAGAAAAATATTGCTGGTATCAATGTACTGTAAAAGGTGGGCGTGAAAAAAGAGATATTGATGTTGTATCCTTTGCAAAAGCTTGTGAAAGCCTTGGTGCAGGTGAACTGCTTATAAACTCGATTGACAGGGATGGAACAAATTCAGGATTTGACCTTGATCTTATAAACTGTATAAAAAATGCTGTTTCAATCCCGGTTATTGCATCAAGTGGGGCAGGCAAAGAAGACCATTTTTATCAGGTTTTTACAAAAACAAAAAGCGAAGCTGCTCTTGCAGCAGGAATTTTCCACAGAAAAGAAATTCCTATCAATAGGGTAAAAGAGTATCTCTCAGAAAAAAAAATAAAAATCAGAAACAATTAACTTTGGAAGTTTTGTATGAAAACACCTGAAGAAATAGAACTTAAAGAGCCTGAGCAGGCAATCTCGCTACACAAAGACCTTTTTATGCCAATAGTTCTGATAAAAGGACTTATGCTCTCTCTATTACGCCTATCTGTTAATTCCTCAAAAGATATTGTTTTTACTAAATATTCATCTTCTCTTAACAATATAAAACTTGATTTAAATAAGGTAGCTCAGTTTAAAAAAATCTGCGGATTTCCACAAAACACCAATACAGTGCCCATGCTTTATCTTCAATCTCTTTTTATAGGACAATTTGGAAAGTATATCACTTCCTCTTTTTTCCCCCTTCTTCCCATGGGACTGATTCATACAAAACAGAAAATCATTCAGACAAGAAATATAAATCAAAATGAAATCCTGAATACAAAATTTAGTTTAGATAGAATAAATATTGATGAAAAAGGACTTGAAATTACCTTTTTGCTTGAAATAACCAGCGGATCAGAGCTGGTATGGAAGGGCATTACAACCACACTTTCTAAAAGCAAGAAATATAAAAAAAGAAGAAAAATTGACCAAAGTCCCGAGGCTCTTTCACCTTTTACAATCATTGATGTCCCAAAGAATATCGGTCGTCAATATGCAAAAGTCTCCGGGGATTACAACCCACATCACCTCTCAACTTACTTTGCCAAGCTTTTTGGCTTTAAACGTGCCATAGCTCACGGCATGTGGAGCTTAGCGCGATCTGTAGCTGAAATGGAAAAACAATTTCCCGACAATGAACTTTTTTCCATTGATGTTTCGTTCAAACGCCCACTGTTTTTGCCTGGGACAGCCGCCTTAGCAGCAAATAAAGACAATGACCATATTTTATTTGAACTACGGGATAATACTACAAAGACACCTCATCTTGCCGGTATAATCCAAACTCGATAAAGACATTAAGATTTAAAAAAATGAACAAAGAAACTCCAGACAAAAAAACACTATTGCTTGCATATGCAGGCCTTGCCTTTGCAGTATTTAGCTGGGCTGTAAATACTGTTATTGCACGGGGGATTATTTATGAAATCCAGCCATTAGCTCTTTCCTTTTTCCGATGGTTTAGCGCACTTATAATTATTTTTCCCTTTGCCCTGCCATATCTTAAAAAAGACTTTTCATGGATAATAAGCAACTTAAAACATCTTTTTATTTTATCTGTTTTCAGTGTAGCTGTTTATAACTCAGTACTCTATATCGGTGCAAGACACACCACGGCAACAAATATTGCCCTTATAGGAGCAAGTATGCCAGCAATTACAATTTTGCTTGCTTGGATTATTAATAATGAAAAACCAGGTATGCTTCAAATTTGTGGTGCAATAATTTCTCTTGCAGGAATGATAACTATTATAGCCAAGGGCTCCTTTCTGTCTCTGCTGAATTTTGAATTTAATCCAGGAGATATCTTAATAATTCTTTCAATAACAAGCTGGGCACTTTATTCAGTGTTGCTAAGGAAAAAAACAATAAATATACATCCAATATCATTACTAACAACACTGATTTTTATGGGCAGCTTATGTATTCTCCCTTTTTATGTGTGGGAATATAAAAACTTTTCAGGATTTGATCTAAATATGTCAACTTTTCTAATCTTTCTGTTTCTGGCTATTTTTCCATCAATTTTATCCTATATATCATGGAATTTTGGAGTTAAAGTTGTAGGATCTGGCAGAGCCTCTCTTTTTATGTATTTGTTACCTGTGTTTACTTCTGTGCTGGCCTTTCTCTTTCTTGGTGAAAGCATTGCAGTGTATCACATCTCTGGTGGGATTATAATCTTAACAGGTCTTATCATGTCTTCATATTAGTTGATGATCACCGGATCTTTCAGGAAACCAAAGTTGCGTTCTATGCCGCGTTGCTCTTTGTATAATTTCAAAAGCTTTTCAGGACTCCACTCAATTTTATCAGCATCAGCGCTCAGGTTACTGATAAGAACAAAGCATTTCAATTAAAAATTGTTTTAAATCCGGTCGTTTGGCTTTGCTATGACCAAAAGTGATTTCCAATGGAGGATCAAGTAAATCATAATCACCAAATACACTGACGGAAGTGGTATCATAATGAACTTTTTCGGTATTGATTTTAAATCCTCCAGCGAAAAGTAAGATGAAACACAAGTCCTTTACAGAATTCTATTGTGAGAACTACAATAAATTATCTGAAATCCTATACTGATAACAAAACCTAATAACAAGGGCTTGAAATTTCTTGACTTTTTGTTTTTGTTCTTATAAATTGATTGTTTAGTTTAGGTGCTGCATTAAGCAGACAATAGGGAATCCTGTTAAAATCAGGAGCGGACCCGCCGCTGTACTCGGGGATGATGACTTTAACACTCACTGTAAGATATACATTTTAAGCTTATGGGAAGAGAAAGTCAAAATTTGATCCGAAAGCCAGAAAACCTGCCTGTGTAAAAAAGTTCGATGAGCTGACGAGGAAGTAAGCTTGGGCTTAAAAATATGGAAAAATACGGTTCCCATATCGATTGTTTCGATATGGGTTTTTTTATGCCCATCAAATGTTATTAATTATTATTTAGGAGTAAGGATGGTTATGAAAAGTAAATTTATCTTAAGTATAACTCTAATGTTTTTATTGTTGACAGCCGGCAATCTGTTTGCAAAAAATGCTATTATTCTATCCTGTTTTGGCACAACAGAACCAGAAGCGATATCATCAATAATGAATATTAAGTCTAAAATTGAAAAAGCTTTTCCCGAAACCAGAGTTGAACTGGTTTTTACATCAAATATTATCAGGTCCATTTGGCAAAAAAGAAGTCAAAGCCCTGAGGAGTGGATAGCAAAAGGAATTGCCCCTGAAATACTCTATGTTAAAGGGATTCTTGAAACATTCGGCAAATTACAAAGTGCAAAATGTAGGGATATTGTGGTACAACCCACTCATATGTTTCACATGGAACAATATTCAGATTTGGTCTCATATGTAAAGGGCATTGCATCCATCAAAACCGTTAGAGACAAATGGCTTCCTTTTGACAAAATCGCAATAGGAAGACCTGCCATGGGTACTATCGGGATAAAACATCCATACCATGATGATCTTAAAAGAGTAGTAAAAATCTTTGCTTCTGACATTAAAGAAGCAAGAGCTAAAAATAGTATCCTTGTTTATATGGGGCATGGGAATGAAGTCTGGTCAACTGGAATTTACTCAGAACTTCAAAAAGAAATGAGACTTGCTTATCCAGAGGTAATGACTTTTGTTGGATGCGTTGAAGGCTTTCCTTCTCTTAACGATGTTATGGCTGGACTTACTCATACAAACCCACAATCAAAAAACATTCTTTTAAAGCCTTTAATGATTGTAGCTGGGGATCATGCAAGAAATGACATGGCAGGAGAAGATGAAGATTCCTGGAAAAATAATTTTGAGAAACGCGGGTTTAAAGTTTATCCTGTGCTTAAAGGACTTGGCTCAAACAATGAGTTTGTCCAAATATTTATTGGCCACATAAATGATGCGGCCAAAGAAGCCAATATAAGCTTAAAGTAAAGTATACAATTAAAATAAAGGACTGGCTGTTTGAATATAAAGCTTAAAGCCTTAACAAAAAACAGAACAGGGTTCCTGGCGGCTCTGTTCGCTTTTTTGTTAATTGTAATGATTATTGTATCTTCTTCAATGGGATATGTAGATATTGGTTTTAAAGAGATTGGTAAAGTCATTCTCTGGAAAATCACCAATAATGCTGAACTTGTAGCAGATATTCCGGAAACAATAAGGGTAATTATTATTGATATAAGGTTGCCCCGTATTCTTACATGTGCGGCTGTGGGCGGAGCACTGGCTGTTTCAGGCACTTTGTTTCAAGGTATTTTATTAAATCCTCTGGCAGACCCATATACTTTGGGTGTTTCTGCCGGTGCAGCATTTGGCGCATGCATTGCAATTTTGCTAAACCTTGGTGCCTTTTTTGTTTCAATACCCGTATTTGCGTTCATTGGAGCCATTTCAACTCTTTTTCTGGTAATTTTTCTTTCCGGATCATCAAACAAGACTGGATCCGGGTTCTCTTCAAACAATCTAATTTTATCAGGTATTATAATTGCCGCAATTTTATCTGCGGGCATAAGTTTTTTAAAATACATGGCTGATGAGCAGGTTTCTGTTATTATTTTTTGGCTCATGGGCAGCTTTGCCTCAAAAACATGGACAGATGTCATTGCTGTTTCAAGCTTCTTAACAATTGGTTTTTTAATATCAATTCTTTATGCAAAGGACCTAAACCTAATATCTCTTGGGGAAAAAGCTGCATCAAGTCTTGGAGTTGATATTAAAAAGGATATGGTTATTTTGCTTGTAACTGGCTCTTTGCTTGCTGCTATTTCAGTTTCTGTCTCGGGCATAATTGGTTTTGTAGGGCTTCTCATTCCACATATGGTAAGATTAATTACAGGACCGGACAATTTAAAAGTACTCCCTATCTCCATGATAGCAGGAGCAGCTCTTCTCCTTTTTGCAGACACAATTACAAGAGCAGTCCTTGTCCATGAAATCCCAATTGGAGTCTTAACAGCGTTGATTGGTGGTCCTGTTTTTTGTTGGATATTCAAAAAGAGTCATCAAAAATAGGAATTTTTATGAAAATAGAAGTTAAAAATCTTTCCTTTGCCCATACCTTAGACAAAAACCTATCGGATAATACCATTAATAATTTCAATATTGAGTTTGAACAAGGCAAATTTTATTCTATACTCGGACCAAATGGGAGTGGAAAAACAACCTTTCTTGATCTGTTAACCCGATTTTTAAAACCTGATTCGGGTAAAATTCTTTTTGACAACAAAGATATTCTTTCTTTTTCAAGAAAAGAACTTGCACAAAAAATAGCCATTGTGTCCCAGGATTATTATATTAATTTTCCATATATTGTAAAAGAAGTTGTAAGTATGGGAAGGCATCCATACATTGGTCGTTTTTTCCCTTTAGATAAAGATCAGATGAATATTGTTAATGCTGCTGCAAAAATAACAGAAATTACTGATTTAATGGAAAGAAAAATAACTTGCCTTAGTGGGGGAGAAAGACAAAGATGTGTCTTTGCAAGAGCTTTATGTCAAAAGACTCCTGTTCTCCTCCTTGACGAAGCCTTCTCCAATATGGATATTAACCATTCTTTTAATATACTAAAAAAAATAAAAAGTGAGATCCGAGAAACTAATATTACCATAATTTCAGTTTTCCACGATATAAACTTTGCATCAATCTGGTCTGATAAAATGATTTTTTTAAAAAAAGGTGGGATAATGGCGTCTGGCAGCCCCGAACATGTAATGACTGAGAAGATCATCAAAAAAGTATATAATGTTGATGCTAAAGTTGAATACAACAAGTTTGCAAACGCCAAACAGGTATATTATAACATAACTTAAAGAACATAAAATATATGGATAAAATTTCAAAACTTTTTGCTGGCACTCTATTTCTGATTTTTGTGTTTTTACTTATCTTTTTACAGGGCTATGCTTTTGCAGAAACAATTGTTGACAATGCAGGAAGATCTATTAATTTTTCAAAACCTTTTCAAAAAATAATCTCCTTATACGGTGCTCATACTGAAAACCTATTTTATCTTGGCGCTGAAAACCAAATTATCGGTGTCTCAATTAATGATACTTTCCCGAAAAAAATAAAAGAAAAACCTAAGTTCTCATATCATGATGACGCAGAAAAATTTATTGCGGCAGGTCCTGATCTTATTATTATACGGCCAATGATTGACAAAGGATATTATAAACTTTTTAACACCCTTGAAAAGCTTGGTATTGTTGTGGTGTCCCTGCAGCCTTCTAATACAGAAGAAATATATGAATACTGGCTAAAGCTTGGTTTAATAACTGGTAAAAACCAACAAGCCCATAATATGGTAAAAGATTTCAAAGACCAGATTAAGTATTTTACTACCCTTAATCTGAATATCAAAAAAAAGAAAATCGTTTATTTTGAAGCAATACATTCAAAAATGAAAACCTTTACTCAAAACTCTATGGCTGGTTTTGTTCTAAAAACCGCAGGTGGTGTTAATGTTGCAATAGACGCAAAAGCTTCAAGAAACACAAACATTGCAATTTATGGTAAAGAACAGATATTATCTCATGCATCTGAAATTGATGTTTTTCTTGCACAAAAAGGAATTATGAACAATGTAACTAAAACAATTATTAAAAATGAGCCCGGATTCCAGGCAATAAAGGCAATTGCCAATGATCAGATTTATTTAATAGATGAAGAAATTATCTCACGACCGGGATTTAGACTTTTAAAAGGAATAAAAACAATTGGTGAAATTTTATATCCGAACATATATATCAATTAAACATTTAAATTTCATATTAATATTTAAGAGGTTCTCTTATGAGTAAAATCGGAAAACTGTTCGGAATCGGGGTTGGACCAGGTGATCCTGAACTTATTACTAAAAAAGCAATCAGAGTTATTAATGAAGCAGATGTAATTTTTACTGCTGCTTCCACAAAAAATAATTATAGCCTTGCTCTTGAAATTGCAGACCCCTATATTTCGAATAATACTGACATCCAAAGCTTATCGTTTCCAATGATAAAAGATAAAATTGAAAGCGCAAAAGCCTGGAATACTAACGCAGAGAAAATTGCAAGCATTCTAAAACAAGGAAAAAATGCCGCATTTATAACACTTGGTGATCCAGTGACCTATTCTACTTTTGGCTATATCTTAATGGCAATGGAAAAAGTTATGCCCCAGGCGGACATTGAAATTGTACCGGGTATTACATCTTTTCATGCTGCAGCAGCACGTTGTAATAAGATACTTGTAGAAGCAGAAGAAACTCTTGCCGTGATGTCAGGTGCCTATGGTGGAGAGAACATACGGGCCATTGCAGAAAAAGTTGATAAAATTGCAATTGTTAAAGCATATAAAAATACAAAAGATATAAATAAAGCTTTAAAAGAGACAGGGTTTTATAAGAAGAGCATCGCTATATCAAGATGTGGAAGAGATGGAGAAGAAATAATTGATAACATAGATGATCTGGAGAAAAGAAAACCAGATTATTGGACATTGATCCTTGCAGGCAAATGATACAAAAAAAGATAAAATACAAGTATTTAGCAATTTCTATCCTTGTAACAACAGCTATGATTATTTTTACAATAAAAAATTGTGATGGCGTTTCGATTCAGTATACAATAAATAAATTGATTGTCCCAATCTTAAGACTACTGTCCTTTATTGCTATTGGACTTGGCATTGGTCAAATTATTGAAACTCTTGGATGGACAAAAAAATTATCTGTCATTGCAAGACCTCTCTTCAAATTTTCAAACCTTGGTGATAGATGTGGGGCTGCTTTTATTTCAGCATTCTTCTCCGGGGTAATCGCGAATAGCATACTTGTTGAATTTTTTAAAGAAAATAAAATTTCAAAAATGCAATTGTTTTTAACCAACTACCTAAATCAACTTCCTGCATATTTCCTGCACCTTCCTACAACAATATTTATAGTATTGCCCCTGACAGGCCTTGCAGGACTGACCTACTTTGGCCTTACATTTACAGCAACATTATTAAGATTTATTATATTCCTTGTGTTTGGAAGAATTTATTTTTCCTCTATTCCTAATTTTGAATCGCATGAAATTGCCAATTATAATACTCAAAAAAAACATGGGCAAGAACGCTTTAAATTGTCTTTAATACTAAAAGAAAAATTTATACCTCGCATGATTGGTATCTTTGTATGGGTAGTTCCGATATATACTCTTGTTTTTCTCTTAACTTCATATGAATTGTTTGATTATTTTAATAATCTGATTTCAAACAAAATCAGTACAACTATTTTACCAGTTCACTCTGTATCTGTTGTTGTAATAAGTTTTGCAGCTGAGTTCACCTCCGGTTTTGCCGCCGCAGGAGCCTTGATGAATGCCGGCGTGCTTTCAATTAAAGAAACAGTGATTGCTCTTTTATTGGGAAACATTATAGCATCCCCCATTAGGGCTTTAAGGCATCAGATACCAAGATATCTTGGTATTTTTTCACCAAAAATTGGGCTCTCTCTGCTCCTCACCGGTCAGAGTTTTCGAATTTTAAGTTTAATAATTGTTGGATCAATATATTATGTGGTGGTCTAAATGAAACCTGTAAAAATAGTCGGCATTGGATTAAGTCCTGAGGATCTCACACCAAAACATGAAAAAATTATTAAAACTGCTGATTTGCTTATTGGCGGCACAGAACAGCTAAAAGCTTTTAGGAATCTTAAGGTACAAAAGCTTGAAATCAAAAACAACCTCTCATTAATAGTTAAAACAATTCAAAAAAATATGGATGGGAGCAATATAGTTGTTCTTGCATCAGGAGACCCTCTTTTTTTTGGCATTGGTACTTATCTTGTGCAAAAAATTGGAAAAGAAAATGTTAAAGTATTTCCTAATGTTTCCTCTGTTGTCTCGGCTTTTTCTAAGATCAATGAATCATGGCATGATGCTCATTTTTTAAGCTTGCATGGGAAAAGATCAGAGAATATATCGACTCTTTTTTCAGGTAAAAAAAAATTTGGTATATTAACTGATAGCAAAAAGGGTCCTGAATGGATTGCTAATAAGATTATTGACAAAAAAGAGCTGGGTTTTTCAATGTGTGTTCTTGAAAAACTTGGAACTAAGCAAGAAAAAATAACATGGTTTAATGACCTTTTAGAAGTAGAAGAAACAAAATTCTTATTTCCAAATATTGTAATTCTTAAACGAAAAACCACGCCTCCCGATTTAAGCAATTCAAGGCAAATCCGAATAGGAATGGAAGATCAAAGTTTTTTTTGTGAAAAAGGGCTTATAACGAAATCAGAAATTAGAAGTATTGTATTATCTAAACTCAATTTTGTTACAGATAATCATTTGTTCTGGGATCTTGGAGCAGGCTCAGGCTCTGTTTCTATAGAGGCTTCCTCCATCATTACAAAGGGATTGATTTATGCAGTGGAAAAAAACATTAAAAGGATCTCTTTAATCAATAAAAACATTTCAAAATTCAATGTGCCAAACATTAATGTTATTCAATCTGAACTTCCAAGTGGTCTTGAAAAAATGCCTGTTCCTGATCGAATATTTATCGGGGGAGGGGGCAAAAACCTTACAAAAATCACAAAAAAAGCGATCTCTAAATTGGCTTTAAACGGCATAATTGTGGTAAATACAATTTTGATCCAAAACCTTGAATCTGTATTCTCAATAATGAAAACAAAGGGACTAAACCCCCAGGCAATCTCAGTACAAATAACAAAGTCAAAAAGCATGCCCCATGGCGATAGATTTGAAGCGTTAAATCCTATCTGGATCATTTGGGGACAAAGGAGTTTTAAAGAATGAATATAAAATATAAACCTGTATTGTTTGTTGGTGCAGGACCAGGTGACCCAGACCTTATAACTGTAAAAGGAATGAATGCCTTAAAACATGCAGATGTTATAATCTATGCAGGGTCTCTAGTTCCAAAAAATCTTCTGAAATGGGCAAAACCAAAAGCTGAGGTTTTAAACAGCGCCTCCATGCATTTAAATGAGATTGTTGAAAAAATCAGGACATCTTATTTTGCATCTAAAAAGGTTGTAAGACTTCACACTGGAGACCCTTCGCTTTATGGAGCAATTTTAGAACAGTTTAAAGAATTAGAAAAACTTTCAATCAAATTCGAAACAATTCCTGGAGTTACCGCGGCCTTTGCTGCGGCGGCAAGTATGAACATGGAGTATACCCTGCCTGAGATCACACAGACTTTAATTCTAACAAGAATTTCCGGAAGAACACCTGTCCCGGATTTAGAAAGCTTAGACAAACTCTGCGCCCATAAGAGCTCGATTGCAATTTACCTGAGCATTGGGCACATGAAAAAGGTTGAAAAAACAATCTGTGCATCCTACGGCGAGGAAAGCCTTTGTGCAATCGCCTATAGAGTTGGACTTAAAGAAGAAAAAATTATATACTGTGCGGCTTGCAAGCTTGCTGAGTCTGCTAAAATAGAAAAAATAGAAAAACAGGCATTGATCATTGCGGGTAAGGCTGTTGCGGCTAGTGTGGAAAACAAGGATATTATTAAATCAAAACTTTATGATATAAATTTTTCCCATGAATACAGAGATAAAAAACAATATTAAAAAAACTGCTGTCTGGGCAATTACTGAATCGGGATTTCAGCATGGCCTGAGCCTTGCTAAGAATATTGACAATTCAATACTTTTTATTTCTGAAAGTCTTTTGAAAAAATTAAAAGGGTTAAAAAAGCTAAACAATAGTTTCTCTAAAAATCCGGTGCGTTTTGTAAAGTTGTCAGAAAAGCTTGAAGAAGTTTTCAAGGATTTTGATGCTCATATATTTATATTTTCAACTGGAATCGCCGTAAGAATTATCGCACCTCTTCTTAAATCTAAAACTGAAGACCCTGCAATTGTTGTACTTGATGACAATGCCTGTCATGCTGTTAGCCTCTTATCCGGACATATTGGTGGAGCAAATGAGCTTGCAAAAAAAGTAGGGGTAATAACAAAAGCTCGGCCTGTCATAACCACGGCCACCGATGTGCACAACAAGCCTGCAATTGATATAATTGCTTTACAGAACAATATGTATATTGCAAACCCGGAAATGATAAAAAAAATAAATATGGCTCTCCTGGAAAATAGAAGCGTTAAAATCCATGACCCCCTTAACATCCTTTTCAATAAAATACCAAACCACATCAATGACAAACACAATCCGGATATAATATGCACGGATATGGAAATTGATGTTCCACGTGGAACCCTTGTGCTAAACCCCCCATCACTCATTGTTGGCATAGGCTGCAACAGAGGAACAAGATCGGATGAAATAGAAAAATTCTTGTTATTAGTCTTAAAACAAAACAAATTGTCCATCAAAAGCATATGGGCATTTGCATCAATAGATGCCAAGCAAGACGAAATAGGATTCTTAGAATTATCAAAAAAGTATAAAGCCCAGTTTATATTTATTGACAAGCAAAAACTGAGCTCAGTAACAAACATAAAAACCCCTTCACAAACAGTTCAAAAACATATGGGAGTAAAAAACGTATGCGAGGCAGCAGCAATAATAGCAGGGAAGAATACAAAGCTGATAGTTCAAAAACAGATAAAAGGCAATGTGACAATTGCCATAGCAAGACAGAACCTATGTTGTATATAGTTGGAACAGGGCCCGGCAACCCTGATTATATGGCAAGCCGTGCAAAGGATGTATTAAAAAGTGTCGATACCATTGCCGGATACTCAACCTATATAGACTTAATAAAAAATTTTATTAAAGATAAAAAAATAATATCAACAACAATGACAAAAGAAGTTCAAAGAGTTGAGATGGCTATAGACGAGGCTTTAAACAAAAACCCTTGTGCGCTTATTTCCGGGGGTGACTCAGGAATTTATGCAATGGCTGGACTTGTTTTTGAAATCTGTAAAAAAAGACATATTGAGCTTATTCGTACAAACCGTAAAGAGCATGGGATAACGAACCATCCCGAAAAGACTAACAAGAAAAAGAATCAAATCATTCTTGAGATAGTGCCGGGCATACCAGCTCTTGCAGCAGGAGCAGCCTTGGCAGGAGCACCCTTAACCCATGACTTTGCAACTATCAGTTTAAGCGATCTTTTAACCCCATGGGAAAAAATAGAAAAACGCTTGGATCTTGCAGCCCAGGCAGATTTTGCAATTGTTATCTATAATCCAAAAAGCAAGAAAAGAGACTGGCAACTTACAAAAGCAAAGGAAGTAATTCTTAAACACCGCCACAAAGACACGCCAGTAGCGGTAATCACAGGTGCCATGAGAGAAAATCAAAAAATAGTAATTACCAAGCTTGATAATGTTGACAAAGAAGATGTTGGGATGCAGTCAATACTTTTCATTGGATCAACTACATCGGTTCAATATCTTGATTTTATGTTCACACCCAGAGGATATGGAGAGAAATATAATTTATAAAACTTGCAAGAGGCAAATATGAAAAAGGGATATGTTCAAATATATACAGGTAATGGTAAAGGAAAAACAACCGCGGCACTTGGACTTGTTTTACGAGCTCTTGGAGCCGGATTAAAAATATTTGTCGGGCAGTTTTTAAAGCATGGGGATTATTCTGAAATAAAAGCTCTGGATAGATACGCCAAGATATATAAAGACCAGATTACTATCGAACAATATGGATCTGGAAGATTTGTAAAAGGAAAGCCCACTAAGGATGAAAAAGCCCAGGGCCAGGCTGGTTATAGTAAGATCCTTCAGATTTTAGACAAAGGAGAGCACGATCTTGTAATAGTTGAAGAAGGGAATGTTGCAATGATGTGCGATATAATAACTGAAAATGACCTGCTTGAATTGATGGAGAGAAAAAAGGATCATGTTGAACTTGTCAT
Source organism: Desulfobacterales bacterium (assembly GCA_023143455.1). Taxonomy (GTDB): domain Bacteria; phylum Desulfobacterota; class Desulfobacteria; order Desulfobacterales; family Desulfobacteraceae; genus JAIOSM01. The sequence continues at coordinate 25,890 of JAGLHT010000006.1, read as the reverse complement.
TACCGGGCGAGGCGCAACAGAGCGTTTGATTAAAAAAGCTGATCTTGTAACTGAAATGAAGGAGATAAAACACTACTTCAGCGAGGGAGTTAAAGCACGCACAGGAATAGAAAAATGAAAAACCGCAAAAATATTGCCTTTTTAGGTACGGGGTCTGATGTTGGAAAAAGTATCATAGCAGCAGCTTTTTGTAGATCATTGGCTGATAAAGGAGTTAAGGTTGCTCCTTTTAAAGCTCAAAACATGTCAAATAATTCCGGCATAACTCCTGAGGGCCTTGAAATGGGAAGGGCACAAATTGTACAGGCCGAGGCTTCAAAAGTTGTACCACATGTTGATATGAATCCGGTTCTTCTCAAGCCTACCGGTGAAAAAGGCTCCCAGGTTGTTCTTAATGGGCTTGTGCATGGCAATCAATCTGCAATGGATTATCACAAAACAAAAAATTTTTATTTTGAACAGGCTTGCAATGCCTTTGACAGACTAAAAACAAGATATGAATGCATAGTCCTTGAAGGTGCGGGTTCTTGCGCGGAAGTAAACCTTATGCAATCAGATATTGTTAATTTTAGAATGGCTGAATATGCCAATGCAGATGTTATACTAATTGCCGACATCCACAGAGGTGGTGTGTTTGCTCAAATTGTAGGGACTCTTCAGTGTTTACCAAAAAAATACAAGCGTATGATAAAAGGTTTTATAATAAACAGATTCCGAGGAGACCCTGAACTTTTTAAAGATGGCATTGAATGGATAGAAAACAAAACCAAAAAAAAAGCTTTTGGAATAATGCCTTGGTATTCTCACTTTCGAATAGATGCTGAAGACTCCGTTGAAATTGAAAAAACAACCCTGATCTCAGAGATTGATAAAACCAAGCCAGCAATTGGGGTGATTAAACTCCCTCATATTTCAAATTTTACTGATATTCACTCTCTTTCAGAAATTGAAGAAATACAAATAGTATTTATAGATTCTCCAAAAGATTTATCGATTTTCAAAGCTATTATTATCCCCGGCTCTAAGAACACAAGAGCAGATATGGAATGGCTTGGAAAACAGGGTCTTGCAAAAAAAATTAAAGCTTATGCAAATTCCGGAGGGCATATTCTTGGAATTTGTGGGGGGTATCAAATATTAGGAAATAGTATAAAAGACCCTGACGGCCATGAGGGATTGCCCGGGGAAACACAAGGGCTTTCCCTTTTAGATGCAAGCACAACTATAGTTTATCCAAAAATCACAACAACGACTTCGTTTTCGTGGGGCACAGCCCAGGGCAGTGGGTATGAAATTCATATGGGACACACAAAAACAAATTCAGGCAAACCGTTATTTGAAATTCATTCCAGAAATAATAAAAAAACAGGTGGTCCGATAAACAATCAGGATGGTTGCGTCTCAAATAGCGGAAAAATTTTGGGGACTTATATTCATGGCTTATTTGATTCTAGCGAAATTTTAATAAAGTGGCTCAGAAATTTAAACATCAAAGGCATTAATCAAAAAATTATTTCTATAGAATCAAAAAAAGAAGAAAATTATAAACTTTTAAAGCAACATTTTGAACAGCACATTGATTTAAATATGATTTATCAAGGATAATTATGTTTAAATAAATGTGCTGTTATTCAGAATCAGATGATTATTATGTCAACAACAAATAAGTACTACCTTAACATCTCTTAAACCAAACTTGCTATCTTTGATCAATTGGCAAATATTTAAGTTCTGTCTCACCAGTATATACTTGCCTGGGGCGGCTGATTTTCATTTCAGGATCAAAAAAGTCTTCCTGCCAATGTGCAATCCAACCTGGTAATCGACCGATAGCGAACATTACTGTAAACATATTAGTTGGGATACCAATAGCTCTTAAAACAATACCTGAATAAAAATCCACATTAGGGTATAAATTTTTTTCCTGAAAAAAAGGATCACCAAGAGCTTCTTCTTCAAGCTCCATTGCAATAGATAGAAGGGAATCCTTAATTTTTGTTTTTTTTAAGATTTTGTCACATATAGTTTTCATAATTTTTGCTCTTGGATCATAAGCTTTATAAACTCTGTGACCAAACCCCATTAATTTAAAAGGGTTTTTTTTATCTTTAGCTCTTTTTATTACATCTGAAATTTTAAGACCTTTTGATTGAATCTCCTCAAGCATATAGATAACAGCTTGATTTGCGCCTCCATGCAAAGGTCCCCATAATGCAGCAATTCCTGATGACATTGCAGCATAAATATTGACTTTTCCGCTTCCCACAACTCGTACAGCTGTTGTTGAACAATTTTGTTCATGATCAGCATGCAAAACCCAAAACACATTTAATGCATCTGAAACATCTTTATCAAACCGATAAGGAACCACAGGAGTATCAAACATCATGTGAAGAAAGTTTGCACAATATGAATAATTAGGATTTGGATAAACAGGGTTTTGACCGATAGAAACCTTATAAGCCATGGCTGCCATGGTTCTCACCTTTGATATTAGGCGTAAAAAAGTTCTTTGGAGGTCTTCTTTGCTATCTACAAGCTCAGGGTGAAAACTTCTCATGGCATTTACCATGGCAGACAAAATACCCATTGGATGGGTTCTGCTAGGAAAATTCTGATAAAACTGCTTCATGTTTTCATGTAAAAGAGATAAATCATTTAGATTGACACTAATTGTTGTAAGTTCAGCCCTGGAAGGAAGCCTGCCGGCTATCAAAAGGAAAGCTGTTTCAACAAAGGAAGAATGTTCAGCAAGCTCTTCAATAGGGATACCTCTGTATCTTAAAATACCCTTTTCGCCATCCATAAATGTGATTGCACTTTTACAACTACCAGTATTTCCAAACCCGGGGTCAAAAGTAATAAAACCACTTTCTTGCCTTAAGCTTCTTATATCAATGGCTTTATCGCCAACAGTGCCTTCAATTACTGGCAAATTATATTCTTTCCCATCAACTATTAACCGGGCATATTCAGTCATACTTTTTTTCCTTTATTTGTTTCAGCTTCTTATACACCTGGCACAGTATAGGTTGTACATGATCCTTGAGAACAATTTCTCTCTTGTTTTGACGCTTTAGAGTCAGCCTTTGAAGAAGAGCTGCCCATGACATAGTTTGTCTTGCTCAGAACTCTTTCAAATTCAACAGATCCACATTCAGGGCACTTATTATCTTTATTATCATCAGGTATGCTTTTAGTAATTATTTCAAAAAATTTTTCACATTTACTACATTTAAATTCATATATAGGCATCTTTGCCTCCTTATATTTACATCATATTTTTGTATAAGTAACTAAAATAAGTAGCTTTTAAGCATTGTCAAGAAAAAATAATGTTTTTACTATATCACCAACTATTACCATAATCAAATAGATTTGGTTTTAAGGAGCGGCTGAATCAAATATTGGATTTCCATCAAAATCAAAAATTATAGATCGAATTGTCAATTTTTTGGCGGCAAATCTTTCTGCATTCTCAACAATTTTTTTGCCCACATGAGAAATAATTGCAGGAAACTCAGGGTAAATAAAAGAAAAAGCATGTCTTGCAGTATTCGCAGTTTTGATATTATCAACAAGAGTTGTATTTAATGTTATCTTTTTAGCCCAATCTGCAAGATTTTTCATGGTAAGCTCTGTTTTTGCCGCATGTGTATGCTCAAACCCCATTGCCATTTTAACAGCCTTTCCAAAAAAAACTGTAATAATAAGAGAGTCAACCTGCTCAATCTTAACTGCTTCATCAATTGAAGCTTTAAAAAAATCTCCTGTCTGAATAAAACACTCCTCAATAAATTCATGAAGAAGCTTCATGGCAAATCTTTCACTGCGCCTTCCTGTGGTAAATACCAAAGTTTTAGCTCCACCAGTAGCAGCAATTTTAGCACCTGCTTTAATAGTTGCAATATATGCATCATGGGACATGGGGACAACAATACCTGTCGTTCCAAGAATTGATATACCTCCCTTTATCCCGAGCCTGGCATTTAATGTTTTTTTTGCAAGCTCTTCACCCTTGGGAACAAAAATCTCTACAACAAGGTTCTTAGATCTTTTTTTTGAAAGGTTGGAAAAGACATTATCAACAGATTCAAATATCATTTTTTTTGGACCGGGGTTTATGGCATACTCACCAACATCAAGCTCCAGACCAGGCTTTGTAATTTTGCCAACACCTATTCCCCCTATTATTTTTATATCATTGCCATCAGTTTCTGACAATAACAACCTTACCCCTATTTGAGCTTTATGAGTAACATCAGGATCATCACCAGCATCTTTAATAACCATGCATTCAACAGCCGTCTCAGAAATTTTACTTATTTTAAATATTTTGATAAATCTTACTTTGCCCGTTAAAAACCTTATCTTAACCCTGCTCTTTTTTTTACCTGACAATAAAAAATAAAGGGCGGCTTTTGTTGCAGCAGCCGCTGCGGCACCGGTTGTAAAACCTTCTTTTAAAGGTTTTTCCACATTAACACCTGTCCTTTAATTGACCATTGTTATATTAATCTTAATTTTTATAGTTAAGGCAAGCCTGAACAAAACTCTTACCTGAATGCTTCATGCTTCCAAAATGAACATGAAAATAACTTCCAAGAGTATTATTTTTTAAAAAACCAGATAGATTTAATTTTTTGCCATTTCTTTGTGTAACATTATATATATCTTGAATACCATTTTTTCTCTTAAGCTCATCTTTATCTGCACTATTGTTTAAAAGAGATGAATAATGAAATTCATGACCCCTTAAAATGCTGCCTTTTTTTCCAATGATACTGTCTTTTAACAGTGTAATTTCCCGATACCCAAGCGACCTTAATTTTGTGTCCATTTCTACTGAAAATGGAAAGCAGCCCGCCATTGGATAATGTTTTTTTCTATTAACATCTGCCATAAAAGAACAAAGATACATAAACCCACCACATTCACCATATATGGGCATTTTCTCATCACTTTTTATTTTTATCTCCTTTAAAAGAGATTCATTTTTTGAAAGTTTCTCTGCAAAAACCTCAGGATATCCACCGCCCAAATAAATGCCATGAATATTATCAGGAAGACAAGTATCTGTTAAAGGAGAGAACTCAACAATTTTTGCACCGTTTTCTTTTAATATATCAATATTATCTTTGTAATAAAAACAAAAAGCCTTGTCCTTTGCCACTGCAATTGTGACTTTTTCTTCTATTTTATCTCTTATATTAATACCTGAAAATTGATTAAAATCATGCTTAATGACCGGAAGTTTATTAATAAATTCTTTAAAGGATGTGTTTTTGTCAATCATGGAAACAAGTATAGAAAGGGCGTTTTTAGACAAACTATGTTCTTCTGCTGTAACAAGACCTAAGTGTCTGTCAGGAAGAGCAATTTTATCGTTTCTTAAAATATATCCTAAAGCTTCTGCTTTGCAATTGTCTAAAACAGCTGATTTTAAATATTCATAATGATTTAAAGTTCCAACACGATTAAAAATAACACCTGCAATATTCAAATCATTATCAAAATTTTCAAACCCCTGTACAATGGCTGCTGCACTTCTTGCCATGCTTTTAGCATCAAGAACAAGAATAACCGGGAGATCGAGCCATTTTGCCATCTGGGCTGTTGAACCCGCTTCTGAAGTTCCGCTATATCCATCAAAAAGCCCCATAACTCCTTCAACAACTGCAATATCGCAAGATTGAAGGCCTGCTTGAAACCTTGACTGGTTATAATTTTTTGAAAGCATCCATGAATCAAGATTTATGCTCGGTTTTTCACAAATTTTTGTATGATGACCCGGATCAATAAAATCAGGTCCTATCTTAAATGGCGCAACCTTATATCCAAGTTCTGAAAGATATTGCATTATGCCAAGCGACAAAGTAGTTTTACCGGAATTACTCCCTGTCCCTGCTATAACAAAGCCTTTAATATTGACCTCCTTCAGTCAAAATAATAAGAGCATTTACAACGCTTGCAGCTATATTTGAACCTCCTTTTCTGCCAACATTTGAAATATATGGAAAATCCATCTCAATCAGATCATGTTTTGACTCAGCTGCGTTTACAAATCCCACAGGAAATCCAATTATTAATGCAGGCTTTGCCTTACCAGTTTTTATAAGATCAATAAGGCGCAACAGAGCTGTAGGCGCATTTCCAATAACATAAATACCCTGTTCCATAATATCACAAGCTTTATCAACAGCAGCTTCTGCTCGCGTAAGATTATTGTCAGAGGCGGTTTTCACAACATCTTCATCCTTTATGAAACATTGAGCATTGTTTCTAATTCCTGCCTTTGCCATGTTTGTATCTGTAATAATTGAGCAGCCTTTTTTTAAAGCTTTTATTCCAGCATCTATTGCTCTTGAATGAAATCTTACGGTCTCTATATACTCAAAATCTGCTGATGTATGAATCATCCGCCTTACAATGGGCCACTTTAAAGAGTCAAATCCATGATCGCCTGCCTCTTTATCAATTATTTGAAAACTTAAGTCTTCTATATTTTGAGGTTTCATAATTAATTATCCTTAATTATTATTATAATTTTATTAAATTACCATCCTTATACCCATTCTTGCAACAGATCAGTCAATGATTTGTCTTGAATTAAACCAAAGAACAGATTATGTTTTACTAAAATTAAAATGGAAAAATAAAATGCCAAATCAAACATATATTAAAACAATTGACAAAGTCTTTCCAACTCTTGGTCCTGACCAAAAAAAGAATGTTTTAACAAAATTATATACTATTGTTGAAAAAGCTTTGAACTTAAAAATAAATTTGCCTGACAATTCAGATTTTAATAAAGAATTTGTCAAAGCAATATTTTTTAGCCAGTTCATTGAGTCAAGCCTGTCAAGATTTCCTGATATTTTAGAAAATCTTATCAGCTCAGGTGATCTTGACAGATCCTATGGCAAAGATGAAATGTTTGAGAAAATCGAGTCTTCAATAAAAAATATGCCCCAGGAGTCTGAGCTACAACATGCTGTATTTAAAGCAAAACTTCGTGAAATGATCAGGATTTCATGGAGAGACTTAAATCAAAAAGCTCAACTCAAAGAAGTTCTAAAAGATTTATCTTTACTGGCAGATGCCTGTATAGAAATCGTTTCATCCTATATTTATAATGAATTATCAATAACGTTTGGATCACCAACTGACTCTCAGGGTAACAAGCAAAACTTAATAATACTTGGAATGGGAAAACTTGGGGCAGGAGAACTCAATTTTTCTTCAGATATTGATCTGATTTTTGTATATCCAAAAGATGGATATACAAATAATAAAAAAAGCATTTCAAATGAAGAATTTTTCACAAAAATGTGTCGAAGCTTTATTAAATTTCTAAGCTCAAGTGAACACGGGATTAATTTTTATCGGGTAGATACAAGACTTAGACCTTTCGGTGCCACAGGTCCTTTAGTTATGACATGTCGAGAATTTGAAGAATACTACCAGGCCCAGGGCAGGGAATGGGAAAGATATGCTTTTATAAAGGCAAGACCTGTAGCAGGAGACAAAGAGGCAGGATATCGGCTTTTAAAAGATTTAAATTCATTTATTTACCGACGATATTTTGACTATGGAACCTTTGATTCTTTTAAAGATATGAAAAAAAGAATATCTCTACAGACAAAAAATAGAAATTTAAGAGAAAATATCAAATTAGGTCCTGGCGGAATAAGAGAAATTGAATTTTTTGGTCAGATATTCCAACTTATCCGTGGTGGAATAGAACCTGAACTCCAGGAACGTAAGATACTAAAAGTACTTGCTTTTCTTGTAAAATATTCATGTATTGACCAAAAAACAAAAAAAAATCTTACTAAGGCTTATATATTTTTTAGAATGGTTGAAAATCGTCTCCAGGAGTATCAGGATTTACAAACACATGATTTGCCAAAAGACATTGATGGCAGATTAAGACTTGCATTGTCCATGGATTTTGATTCTTTTCAGGATTTTATAAAAATTTTAAATGAACACAGAAACATAGTTCATCAACACTTCAAAGAACTTCTTGTGTCTGAAGAAGATGAAATAGATGATAAAGAAATAGATGAGTTTAAGCGCCTCTGGCTAAATATTAATGATCCTCAATCGATAATTGAAACAGAAAAAATTTCAGGCTATGAAAATATTTACAACGTAGCTAAACAATTACAACAACTGAAAGAACATCCAAAAACAAAAAGACTTGCCACAAGTGGAAGGAAACGACTCAACAGGTTGATGCCCATGGTTCTCCAAAAAGCCAGCAAGTGTACAAATCCGGATACTGTTTTAATGCGCTTAATAGAAATGATAATAACAATAGAATCAAGAGCATGCTATATTTCTCTGCTTTTGGAAAACAAAGGCGCATTAGATACTTTATCAATGCTTGCAGAAAAAAGCCCCTGGATAATCTCGTTTTTATCTCAACACCCGACTTTGCTTGATGAATTACTTGACACAAAAACATTGTACTCACCCCCGGAAAAAAAGGAACTTATACAATTACTAAAAAGACGCATGTCAAAAATCAATAAAAATGACATTGAATTCCAGCTTGAAGAGTTGTCTGTGTTTAAGCAGACAAATACATTAAGAGTTGCAGCAGCTGACATAAGTAAGAATTATCCTTTAATGAAAGTGAGTGATAAGCTCACATATATTGCTGAAACTATACTTGATAAAGTCCTTGAGATATCCTGGGACTTGGTTACAAAAAAATATGGAGTGCCCGATGGAATGCCTGAGAAACACGAAAGCAGTAAAACCATTGATATTCTAAGCCATTGTGGTTTTGCAATTATTACATACGGTAAAGTTGGTGGTCTTGAAACAGGATACAAATCAGATATAGATTTACTATTTATCTGCTCAGAAAATACAGGAACCACCCATAGCGAAACAAGAAGTATAGAAAATGTTGCTTTTTATTCAATTTTAGGTCAGAGAATAATAAGCGCTCTTACAATGCATACGCCAGCAGGTCAACTTTATGGTGCAGACATGAGGCTTAGACCAGGAGGGCAGGGAGGCCCGATTGTAACTCATATTAATTCTTTAAAAGAATATTTTGAAACAAAAGCATGGACCTGGGAACACCAGGCTCTAATAAGAGCAAGACCAATAAGTGGTGATAAAAAAATTCAAAGACAGTTTAACCAGATTAGAGAAAAAATAATCACAAAAAAAAGAAATGTAAAAGCTCTAAAAGCAGACGTTCTTGATATGAGAGAACGTATGAAAAAAGAGCATCTTAAAATTAAAAAAGGTTTGTATGATATAAAGCAGGGCACAGGAGGGATCATAGATATTGAATTTTTAGTTCAATATCTTGTTTTGAAGAATAGCTATTCTCATCCTGGTCTGACATTATGGACAGATAATGTCCGCTTGCTTGAAAGTCTTGCTAAGGAAAAGATTATACTTCAAAAAGAATGTGATGAACTTAAAAAAGCATATCTTGTAATGAGAAAAGCAATTCATAGATTAAATCTTCAGGAAAAAGAACTATTGTCGCCAATAAGTCATTTTAAAAAATTGAAAGCCGATGTTATTGCTATTAATAACAAGTACTTATTCTAATTTCCAGCAAAATGAACCCTATTCAAGCTTTAACCATAATGTTTGATCAGGTGGCATTACAAAAAAACCCTTTTTCTTTCGAGCCTCTGAATATTGGGGCAATAACTCACATTTAGCACCAAAATTTGAATCATTAACATACTTAATAGTTGCATGCTCAGTAACTAGTACCTCTCCAATGGTATATTCAATTTTAACTTGATCACCAACGGCTAATTCATGCCTGGCGCTATAAGATCCACTAATGCCTTTATTTGATATATTTGTTGTGACACCCTTTCCTCTAAATTTTTGCGAAATTATCTTTACAGGTATGTTTGCAGTTTTTCGGTAGTCGCTTCTGGCATTTAATTTTACAGATGTCAGAATTCCACAAGGGCATTTGACCTTAAATTTTAAACTATTGGGTGATCTCATTCGTTTTTGTTTATCACACTTAGAACACTTGAATAGAAATGTTCCATTTTCATTTTCCAAAACTCTGATGTTCTCTTCTATCATAATCTTTACCAAAAGTTAGTTACAGACCACATTTCCATGTGTTACCATCACTTTAACAGGGTTTGAACCTATATAATAACTTAAATCGCAGGGTTCTGCAATATCCCATGCGACAAAATCAGCATCTTTTCCAATTTCGATAGTTCCTTTTTGCTTTCCAAGCCCCAGAGCTTTTGCTCCATTTATTGTTGCACCTAAAAGAGCCTCTTCCGGAGTAAGACCAAACAATATACATGCCATATTCATAGCAAGAGGTAAAGATAGCACAGGGCTTGAGCCTGGGTTAAGATCGGTTGAGACTGCTGTGGGAATTTTAAGTTCTCGTAAAAGCTCGATTGGAGGTTTTTGTTTTTCTTTTAAATAGTAGAATGCTCCTGGTATAAGCACTGCTGCAACATTATTTTCTGCCATTTTTTCAAGGCTTTTTTTTGAAACATATTCAAGATGATCACATGATAATGCACCTAACTCTGCTGCCATGTAAGCCCCGCTTGAGTCAGAAAGTTGTTCTGCATGAAGTTTTATATCAAACCCCAGATCTTTTGCTTTTTTTAAAACCTTTTCTGTCTCTTTAAGAGAAAACCCGATATTTTCACAAAAAGCATCAACACTTGTTGCAATCCCTTGTTTTTTTACTTCAGGTAATACCTGATCTATTACAAAATCAATGTATGCACTTGGCTTACCATTGTATTCATGGGGTAAAGCATGAGCGCCAAGAAAAGTTGCTTTGATTGTTGCTGAATGGCTATCATCAATTTTTTTAATTACTTCAAGCATTTTAAGCTCTGTTTCAAGATCAAGTCCATATCCTGATTTGATTTCAATGGTAGTAGCGCCTTGACTAAACAGACAATTTACTCTTTTTAAAGCTTGTTTGTAAAGATTGTCAATTGATTCTTTCCTTGTGTCTTTTACTGTTGAAAAAATCCCGCCGCCCTGTTTTGCAATCTCTTCGTAACTAATCCCGGCGAGCTTCATTTCAAACTCTTTTGACCTTGAACCGCCAAACACTAAATGGGTATGACAGTCAACCAGTCCAGGCAGTATCCAACTCTTTTCCAAATCATGAACTTTAGAAGATCTTTTTTTATAATCTCTTGGGAGACCACTTTTTTTACCTGCAAAGCAAATTTTTTCACCTGAGACCCCTATTGCTCCATCAATTATGGAAGAATAGCTGTTATTAGTCATTGTTGCAATATTACAATTAACAAAAAGATGATCAACTTTCTTTGGAAAAGAGTTTTTGTTTTGCAATGTTTTACTCCATTATTTAACTATTCTATTAATCAAATCATCATCTGGAATATATGGCAAGGTAATATGATCATCATCATTATTTTCATTATATGTAATACATGTTTCAATGGAATTTTCACAACGTGCCCATGCACGTCTTGCAACGCCGCCCATAACATCCCAGTTCATAGCGCTTTTGATAATTTCATCAATGCGCTTGCTTCCATCAAGAACCAGTCCAAACCCACCATTGATTGCTCTTCCTATTCCAACGCCACCACCATTATGGAGAGAAACAAGGCTCATTCCTCTTGCAGCATTTCCAGCATAACATTGAGTTGCCATATCAGCCATAATGTTTGACCCGTCTTTTATGTTTGCTGTTTCTCTAAAAGGGGAATCAGTTCCACCAGTGTCATGGTGATCTCTTCCAAGCATAATAGGTCCGATTTTTTTTCCCCTCACCATCTCATTAAATTTTAAGGCAATTTTGATTCTGCCTTCAGCATCCTGATATAGAATTCTTGCCTGGGTACCAACAACAAGCTTGTTTGCCTTGGCATCCCGGATCCAGATATAGTTATCTCTATCCTGGAATCTTCTTTCTGGATCAATACATTTCATTGCAGCAGCATCTGTTGCATCAAGATCTTTTTCTTTTCCGCTCAAGCAGACCCATCTGAAAGGTCCATAACCATAATCAAACAAAAGAGGACCCATAATATCTTCAACATAGGAGGGAAATATAAAGCCTTCATTTGTATTTTTGCCATTTTTGCAAATATCAATAACACCTGTATCATATACAGCTTTAAGAAAGTTATTCCCATAATCGAAAAAATAAGTTCCATTACCCACAAGCTTTTTAATAAGTTCATAATGTTTTTGCAATGAAGCGTCAACAAGGTGTACAAATTCGGCATGATCATCAGCCAATAACTTTGTTCTCTCTTCAAAACTAATTCCTTGCGGACAATAACCACCATCATATACAACATGGCATGAAGTTTGATCACTTAAAAGGTCTATATTTATATCATTTTTCACTGCATATTCTAAAAGATCTACAATATTACCGTAAAAGGCAATTGCTGCTTTTTTCTTTTGTTTCTGGCATAAGGCTGCTGTTTCAAATGCCATGGCAGGGTCTTTAGCTATTTTGCTTACCCAGCCTTGATTATATCTTGTTTCTATTCTTGAATAATCCACTTCTGCAAATATTCCCACTCCATTTGCAATTTCAACTGCTTTGCCCTGGGCACCACTCATTCCACCAAGCCCGGAGCTAACAAAAAGATTTCCTGCCATATCTTCTTTGTTATCGGTTTTTGAAATCATGCGTGCGGCATTTAAAAGAGTATTATATGTGCCATGCACAATACCCTGGGGTCCAATATACATCCATCCACCTGCTGTCATCTGACCATAGTTTGCAACACCTAGTGCAGCAGCCCGCGAAAAGTCTTCATTATTATCAAAAATACCGATCATCAAAGCATTTGACATTATAACTCTTGGTGCATTTGGAGATGATTTAAAAAGCCCTAGAGGATGTCCTGATTCAACAACAAGAGTAATATCTTCTGATAATTCTTCGAGATATGCCTTTATGAGCCAGTACTGCATCCAGTTCTGGCAAACCTGACCTGTTTCTCCATATGTTACAAGTTCATATGGATAAAGCGCAACATCAAAGTCAAGATTATTGTCAATCATTGTCTGAAAAGCTTTTCCTTCAATACATTTTGATTTGTATTGATCAAAGGGCAAGCCTACAATTTTTCCTTGGGGTCTGAACCTGTATCCATAGATACGGCCTTTTGTATTAAGTTCTTCCATGAACTCTGGCGCAAGTGTTTCATGCCATTGTTCAGGAATATATCTTAAAGCGTTTTTAAGGGCAAGCTTTCTGTCATTCTTTGAAAGCTCTGCATGCCTTTTTGGAGCTCTGCGCATACCTTTAATAAATTCTTTTTTAAGCGGAAGCTCCTCAAATATATTCTCAAGTTTAATTCTCATTGCTTTTGAAATATTATTGTTTACAGACATTTACAATCCCCTTTATCCTTATATGGTATGTAGTTCAACTAATCTTATTATCATGTAAATTGCAAATAAAAAATCAACTTACTTGTGGTTGTATATACAACTATTAAATAAATGTCAAATCCTTATAAAACAAACTATATTTAATTAATATTATTGATGCTTTACCTTTTATAATGCTCTTAATCCATATTTCGCAAATCATAATAAATGTGTTAATTTACCTTGACTTGAAGGCGAATTTGATGCAAAATTATTTACATACAGAAAATTTCTTTTCAATAGTTTCAATTAATGCTTATAGTTACAACTGATTTCTGATGGTTTTCGATTACAGGGAGGACAGAATGGGCGATAATATAGACATCATTGATCTTGATGAATTAAAAGAAATTATGGACAATGACATGGAGCTTATCAGAGAATGCTTTGATGAATTTCGTAATGATTGGCCCAAAGCTTTTGGTGATGTAACAAAGGCTGTGACGGAAAAAGATGCTTCAGGGCTTGATGAAGCAGCCCACAAGCTCAAGGGAACACTACGCTATCTTGCTGCGGAACAAGCTTCACAGGCAGCCTATGAACTGGAACTTGCTGGTAAAGAACAAAATTTAGAAGATCTTGATACAAAGCTTTCTATTCTGGAAAAAAAAGGAATTGAGGTAATCAATTATATAGATAATTTTCAAAAATAATTTTCGCCGGGAGTCCGCCATATGACAAACACAGAGATAGCAGATTCAAAAAAATATCAAAACATTTCCATTCTTTTTGTTGACGATGACAAAATGGCACAAAAACTAATGTCAAAATTCTTAAAAGACTGGAATCTTTATTGCGCTTCATCAGGCATAGAAGCATTAGAAACAATGGAAGAAAAAACCTACGCTGTTGTGCTTTTAGATTATCAAATGCCTGGTATGGACGGGATAGAGCTTCTAAAAAGAATCAAAAAAAGACATGGTATGGTTCAAGCTATCATGATAACAGGCTCTGATGAACTTAATACTTTGATAACAAGCTTATCACTTGGTGCAGATGATTTTATACTCAAGCCAGTTAAAAAAGAAACCCTGTTTAAAGTCCTTGGTAATACATGTGATAAAATTACACGTTGGACTGGAGTTATGAAAACTCTTTATAAAAAAAAGAGAGAGAGCAAATAACCTTTTGAGTATTTAAATCATATATAACAAAAACGTGCCGATGCTATTAAAAGGTGACCCTGATCGTCTTTATCAGAGCATATCAAGTCTTACCGATAATGCAGTAAAATTTACTGAAAAAGGCACTGTTTTTTTACAGGTATCAAAAAAAGAAGAAAAAAAAACTATATTACACTTGTTTTTGAAATCACATTTGAAAAACAAATTAAGACTTAAATTTAAAATATTACAAAATAATACTTGAGGGTTGTATGAATTTTAAACGCAATGGTTACTTAATGGCTTTCTGTCTGATTCCTGTAGCAGTTGTAGTAACAACTTTTAACCCAAAGCTCGGAGTGGTGCTCACCATTATAGCAGCATCCTTTCCTTTTATTTTCCCATACACCAAAATGCAAACCTGTCCTCACTGCGGCGAAAAAAATATCTCTGTTACACTAAAAGATGATCACAAAACCTGTCCTGCATGTCAAAAAAGATGTGATGTGAAAAATGGCAAATTATTAAAAGCTAATGTAGAATAACTTATCCTGCAATTCAAACAATCTCTATTCTTTTTTGTCTTTTGCTACAAAATTTTTATTGTTATTGACCAATAAAAACTATAAAAGTAGACAAACATATAAAAATTTTTGAGCCAAAACTTAAACAAGGATAGTAAAAATGAGCGTTGAAATAAATATTCACCTTACACACCGTCAATATACAGATAAACAGAAAAGCGTTGAAGTTGAAGGAAAGACCGTTGGAGAAGCTCTCGCTGATTTATGTAAAAAATACCCAAAAATAGAACCTGAGCTTTTTGATGCTAAGGGTGAGCTTTTAAAACACATTGAAATATATCTAAATGCTGAAAGTGCTTATCCTGATGAGCTTAAAAAAAATACAAAACACGGCGATATTCTCCATATTACTGCCATTCTTAGTGGCGGATAATATAAGATAGTTAGAATAGATCTGTTTTTTATTGACTTTACTTATAGAAAAAATTATATTTTTTTAAGACTGATTTTCAAAATAATTTAACTTTCAATAATTAACATACTAAATGGAGATGAAAAAATGAAAAGAATCTTTTATCAAACAGGATTTTTATTTATTTTGGTTACAATACTGATGGTTCTACCATCAATAGTTCAGGCTGAGAACGAATCCCCTCTTACTGTTTTCCGCGCAGCTGTGTGCTATAATATTGTTGAGCATGAACCCTTAGACATTGGAACAACTTTTACAAGTGATGTTAACAAGCTATATTGTTTTTCAGAAATCATGGGTGCAAAAACAGATACGCACATAACTCATATCTGGTATTATATGGGAACTGAACGCGCCAGAGTTAAATTAAGAGTTAATGATTCAAGATGGCGCACATCTTCATCCAAACTTATTCAAAAATATGAAATCGGCAACTGGGAAATACAAATAGTAGACTCAAAAGAAAACATTATAAAAGTGCTTAAGTTTACTATTACACCAAAATAATTTTGGAATAATAATCTTTTTATTAATTTCATTTTACACAATATGAGATGCAATAACACCCAGCCCAATATTGTTGATTATCCCTATAATGACTTTTTAAAGAAAACGGGAAGCAGGCAAACATTTAAAATTGTTTAAAGAGAGTCTGTTTCCTTTTTCTTTATAGCTTCTTTAATTGCTTTTATTTTAGGACCGTCTTCTGTCCAAAGCTTGCAACTATTTATAATAAAACTCTTTTCAGTAATCTGGTCTATTGACTTGGGAGTCTCAGTTTTATATTTTCTTTTTTCAGTAAACCATCTATGCACAATTTCCTGCCCCATGGAAGTTAACAGGTGTGTGAGATGAGTGCATCCTTTTGTTTTTTATTCCTTAAGCCATGTTGCAAGAGTTGAAAGCCTGAGGTCTATTTTATTATTATTTAAAGCCATTGTCAGTGCTTTTTTTGAACCCACTAAAATCACGAGATGTTTTGCTCTTGTAATAGCAGTATAGAGAAGGTTTCTCTGTAAAAGCGGAAAATGATTTGTAGTCAAAGCAATAACAACAGCTGAGTATTCTGATCCTTGAGATTTATGAACAGAAATAGTATAGGCAAGGGTGAGTTGGTCAAGTTCTAATACCTCGTAATCAACAATTGTCCCATAATAATCAACACTTACTATTCCTTCTGTTTTATCAATTTCATATACAATTCCTATGTCACCGTTAAAAACATCTTTTTCATAATTGTTTTTAAGATGCATAACTTTATCCCCAACCTTAAAGATAAAACCGTGGCTTTCAATTCCTGTCGTGTTTTTGTTTAAAACTTGTTGTAGTTTCTGGTTTAAATTTATAGTGCCTGCTTCACCTTTATGCATTGGTGTAAGAACTTGAATTTCATCAATATGAGGAAACGCTTGTTTAATTCTTTTTGAACATAAAAGAGATATTGTTTCCACTACCTTTTCGGGCAAGTTATTTTCCAGAAAATAAAACTCAGAAAGTGCTTGGTTGTTTTCATTGGGGCTTTCGTTTAAAAGCTCTGGCATTTCTCCATTCCGAATAGCATGGGCATTCATTATTATTGGGCTTTCTTTTGCCTGCCTGAATATCTCAGTTAAATAAAAAGTTTTTACAACCCTTGAATTAATAATATCAGAAAGCACATTGCCAGGTCCCACAGATGGAAGTTGAAAAGTATCACCCACAAGCATTAATACAGATGTTACAGGAAGTGCTGCCACAAGATGATACATGAGCATTGTATCAACCATTGATGCTTCATCCACTATAAAGACATCAAGATCAAATGGGTTTGAATGATTCTTTCTAAAACTATTATCATCAGGATCATATTCAAGAAGTTTATGGAGAGTTTTTGCCTTTTGCCCTGTTACTTCAGAAAGCCTTCTTGCAGCTCTTCCGGTTGGAGCTCCTAAAACAACCTTGCGCTTCATTTTTTTAAATATTGCACATAAAGCCCTTACAAGAGTAGTCTTTCCTGTTCCGGGTCCTCCCGTAATAACAACTACCCTTTGTTTTAAAGCATTGGTTATAACTTCAAGCTGATTTAATGAAAGCTCTATTGCAAGCCGTGATGCAACTTCTTCAATAATTTCATCATCATCAATTATATTGCCTGAAACAGGTAATGAAAGCATTGCCTTGATTCTTAAAGCAATACCTTTTTCAGCCATATAAAGCCGGTTTAAATAAACCGAAGTTTTTTCTCTTTCATCTATTACTAGTTCTTTGCTTTTGTTTAAGGCTAAAAGAGCTTCTTCAATTTTATCATGGTCAACTCCATCACTAAGTCCACTCCTGGTTCCAATAGTCTGGAAACATTTTTCAATTAAAGCCTCTTTAAAAACAAAAACATGTCCATCTTTTTCAAAAGATAAAAGAAGATAAATAAGGCAGGCTTTTATTCTTTCAGGGTCATCTTTGGCAATTCCCTGGTTTAGCGCAATTGTGTCAGCAACTATAAACCCTGCTTCTGGGATATCTCTTGCCAGAGCATAAGGCTCATGTTTCATAGTTTTTAACGCATCTGAACCATAAAAAATTAAGATTTTTGAAGCATGAAAAACACTTACTCCCCTATCTTGAAGAAACTGCATTACTCTTCTCACAGAGTGATGTTTATTCCACGCCTTTTCAATGATCTTAGCCTTAGTATTTCCTATACCATTTACTTCTTTTAACCTTATGGGCTCATTTTCTATGATATCAAAAGTTTTTTCTTCAAATCTTTTAACAATTGCGTTTGCAAGGTCTTTTCCAATACCTTTTATAATTCCTGACTCAAGGTATGCTTTTATACCGGCTGTTGTTGCAGGTAGGAGAATATTGAAAGATTCTATTTTAAACTGATCTCCATACTTTTGGTGGGTTACCCAGTTCCCCTTAAGTTCAAGGGTTTCACCCTCAACCACCCCGGCCATATGTCCCACAATTGTAATAAGATCGTTTGTTTTGCCAACTTTTATTCTGGCAACAGTATAATAATTATCACTGTTTTGATATGTTATTTTCTTTAATGAGCCTTTTAATGTAATCATCCAGAATTCTGATCAATCTCTGATGTAATCATCCATTGCACAGCCTCAAAAAGATTCTTTGCTGTAAAGTCAGGATTTATACCCTTTGCTGCAAGTAGTTTCCCTGCTTTTTCTCCATTTCCTGTTTTAACAAGAACAGATAAACCGCAACCTGCATTTTTTGCACATTCAATGTCTTTTGCACTGTCACCAATCATGCAAGAATATTGAAGATCAATTTTATATTTTTTTTTTGCCTGGAGAATCAAACCGGGTTTAGGTTTTCTACAATCACAACCAGCATCAGGTAAATGAGGGCAATAAAAAATATCGTTTATTGTACCGCCAGCATCAACAATTCCTGTTTTCATTTTATTGAAAATTTTTTCTAGTTCTTTTTTGGTGGTCAATTTTCGTGCTATTGCAGATTGGTTAGTTATAACAATAACATTAAACCCGGCACGGGTCAGCAAGGCAACAGCTTCAGGACTTTTATCAATAAATGAAAATTCTGATTTATTCTTTATATAATCAGAGGAATCATGGTTAATAACACCATCTCGGTCTAAAAAAACAGTATATTTCATTTAAATTACTGCTCCGCTATTAAAAATACTGTTTTCCGTCCATCGGCATTTAGTTTTTTCTCCAACATTAAAGCTTTTTTTAATGTTGAATATTTTCCCACTCGGACACGATAAAAAGTTCCGCGATGATCTTTGTGGGTAACGATATGAACATCTTTGTAAACTTTAGAAAGCTCATCTTTTAATTTATTTGCATTGCTCTTTACCTGAAAAGCACCTACCTGAATTGCAAAAATACCAGTATATAAATCAACAGGAATATATTCTTTTTTTTTTGATTTTGGATTCTTTAACCTTCCAAGTACAACAACTTTAACAGGGGCTGTACCTTGATCTGCCATCCCAAGTTTTTTTGCACCTGTAAACGAAAGATCAATTATTCTACCCTTTACAAAAGGTCCTCTATCATTAATTCTTACAACAATTTCTTTATTATTTTTTAAATTATGAACTTTGACCCAGGTTTGAAGAGGAAGAGTTTTATGTGCTGCTGTCATTGCATGCATATTATAAATTTCACCACTTGCTGTTTTTCTTCCATGAAACTTTTCCCCATACCATGAAGCAATACCTTTTTGGGTATAGTTTTGTGGTTGGTTTTCAGGAACATATTGTATCCCGTCAATAGAATAAGGTTTTCCTACTCCGGTAGTGGAGGCTGTGGGAGAATAAGCAGTGTCTGGGTCAGAATCAGTTTTATGAACAATGGCTGAATCACCCGGTTTTACGACTTCAACTGCTATTACTTTCTTTGAACAACCTGTAACAAAAATTAGTAAAACTAATAAAACAATAAAGCTAAAAAATTTAGCTTTTAAAAATCTGATATACATAATGTGTTTTCCTAAATATCCAGAGCTATTTTTAATACCTCTTCCATAGTATCAGTGAAATAGAATTTTATTTTCTTTTTTACCTTTTCCGGAACATCTTCAATATCCTTTTCATTCCATCTGGGCAGAATTATACTCCTTATACCACTTCTTTCGGCAGCAATAACTTTATCTTTTATTCCTCCCACTGGAAGCACATCACCTCTTAACGTAATTTCACCTGTCATTGCAAGTCTTTTTTCTACAGGCTTTCCTGTTATAAGAGACATAAGTGCTGTCAGCATTGCAACTCCTGCTGATGGACCATCTTTAGGTATTGCTCCTTCAGGAACATGGATATGAATATCATGTTCTTCAAAAAAAATTTCATCTATATTAAATTTTGATGTTTTAGATCTTATATAACTCAGAGCTGTATTTGCAGATTCCTTCATTACCTCTCCAAGGTGACCTGTTAAAGTAAGTAAGCTTGCCCCTTTCATGGAAGCAGCTTCAATATATAAAATTTCTCCTCCAAAAGGAGTCCAGGCAAGTCCTAACACAACTCCAGGACATGCCTTTTTTATATTATAATCCGGCATATTGCGCTCAACACCTAAATATTTTGGAATATCCTCTTTTAAAACTTTTATAGTTTTTGTACTTTTTTTATTTTCTTCAACAATTTTACTTGCAACTCCTCTGCAAACCGAACCTATCTCTCTTTCAAGATTTCTTAATCCTGATTCTCTGGTATACCCTGATATGATAGTTTTTATTGCTCCGTTGGTGATATGTATCTGAGATGATTTTAAACCGTTCTCATAGCGCTGTCGTGGTATCAAGTATTTTGTTGCAATTTTTATTTTCTCTTCTTCGATATATCCATTAAGCTCAAGAACTTCCATCCTGTCTCTCAAAGGGTCAGGTATAGTATAGAGAACATTTGCTGTTGTAAGAAAAATAATATCCGAAAGATCAAATGGTAAATCAAGATAATGGTCTGTAAAAGAGTTGTTCTGCTCCGGGTCAAGGACTTCAAGAAGGGCTGAAGACGGATCTCCATGATAAGAAGAATCAACCTTGTCGATTTCATCCAACATAAAAACAGGATTATTTGTTCCAGCTCTTCTTAACTGCTGAATGATTCTTCCCGGCATTGCACCAACATAAGTTCTTCTATGTCCTCTTATTTCAGCCTCATCTCTGACTCCGCCAAGAGCAATTCTTACAAATTCCCTTCCTAGAGCTCTTGCAATTGATTTTCCAAGGGATGTTTTACCTGTACCAGGCGGTCCTACAAAACATAATATAGGACCTTTTGAATCTTTTTTTAGCTTTCTTACAGAAAGATATTCAAGAATTCTTTGTTTTGGTTTGTGAAGTCCGTAATGATCATTATCAAGTACAGCCCTTGCTTTTTTTATATCAATCTTATCTTTTGATTTATCATTCCAGGGAAGAGTGGTAATCCAGTCAAGATAAGTTGAAGAAACAATATATTCACTTGAGGATGGATGCATTTTTGAAAGGCGATCAAGTTCACGTAATGCCTCTTTAAAAATTATGCCTTCAAGCTCCTTTTCTTCAATCTTGTCTCTGTATTCTTTTACTTCAAGGTTTTCTTCATCAGCTTCTCCTAGTTCCTCTCTAATAGCTTTAAGCTGCTGACGAAGATAATAATCTCTTTGTTTTTTATCCATATCCTCTTTAACCTGGGTTTGAATTTTAGAACCCATTTCAAGGATATCAAGTTGATCATTTACAAGCCTTGTCACACTTTCAAGTCTTTTTTTAACATCTAAAAATTCAAGAGCTTTTTGTTTTTCTTCGACCGGTGCATTTATTGAAGATGCAACCATATCAGCAAGGACACCTGGCTCCTGAAGAGATTTCACTAGATCAACCATCTCTGGAGGAAGGCCTGGCGAAAGCTTTACAATTTTTTCGTATTGCTCAATAATATTTCCCATGAGCGCACGATTTGTTTTGTTTCTCTTGCCATTTCTATTTTTAAGAACTTTAATTCTTGCCTGGATATATGTTTTTTCATTTAAATATTCTTCAACTTTAAATCTGCTTATCCCCTGTATTAAGAGCTGCGCCCTATCCTCTTCCATCTTTGACATTTTAAGAATAACTGCAGCTGTTCCAACTTTATAAAGATCTTTTGTGGTATGCCTTTCTTCAACTTCAGATCGTTTTGATAGAATAAGCCCAAGCATTCTATCGCCAGCCATGGCTTCATCAATAAGGTCGATTGCCTCTTTTTGTACTAAGACAAGCGGAAGTACCATTTTTGGGAAAAGATTGGTATCAACAATGGGAAGGATTGGTAAAATATCCGGGATTTGGTCAGTTTTAATATTAACAGAAGTTTGATCATCCATGCTATTCATGATTAGTTTATTGCCAGAATTTAGGTAAAATGTCTATACTGATCTTCATCCGCCGCTATCCTGAGATTTTTCCATTTTGATTTCAAGAAAACCATTGGAAAAGTTAGCGAGGATACTTTTTGCGTCCACTACCGTGGGAAGATAAAGCACTCTTTCAAAATCTCCAAATTGAATTTCAGCAAGCCTATAAGTAGCTGATTTATTCTTGGGAGGTTTTATACTCTTTCTTTTCCCGGAGATTTTTACTGCTTTACTGCTTACTTCAATTAAAATGTCACTCTTTTTAACACCAGCTATCTCGGCATGTATAATAATTTTTTCTCTTGTTTCAAAGATATCCATCTGGGGCTTCCATACTCGTCTTGAAGGACAAAACATGGGGCTTACTGATTGAAACATGTCTTCAAGAGATCTCTCTTTTCTTGGCGCGTCCTCAATCTCTTCATCACAACGAATCTCTATGGAGTTCATATATTAAGCTCCTAATGATGTTATGCTTTTCCGTCCATTTGGTTCTATATAAAATACCATTAGTTTTTATCCCTGTAAAGAAGGTATTATTAAAATCGTTTTTTGATCCCGGAAATTAATACTAAAAGAGCAAGGCAGTTAACAATAGCAGAAAATATGCCTACACAGTTTATTCCCATACTATTGAAGATAAAACCTCCTGAAAAAGCTCCAGTCATTCTGCCAAGACCTGCACAAAGAAAGACAAGCGACATCATAGTTGCACGACTTTGTGGTAAAAGTTCGGTACAGACAGAAAGAAAAGATACAAAAAAGAATTCAAAAAAAAGGAATACAAAAAAAAGGGAGGACAATGCAAAAAACAGCGTGCTCCCCACAAATCCAACTGCAACATATGCTAATGTGCTCAAGATAACACCAATAACAACAGATTTTTTAAGCCCTATTTTGTCAGCTAAAGTTGCTGTGGACATTTCCCCCAAAAGTTCTGCCGCTCCAATAAAGCTTGTACCCAGACCCAGTGCAATAACACTTAATCCAAAAGATTTTTCAAGCCATACTCCGTAAACTACGAAAAGATTATCATTTGCAAGGCTCACAAAAAAAGCAAACCCCATAACACTGAGCGGAACAGGGCTTGTAACAAGCTTTTTGATCTCTTTTATAAAGCCTTTTTGATCCATTTTTTTATTGTTTACTTTTGAATCATCCTCTATTGTTAACAACACTAGGACAATGGATAATAATCCAAGACCTGCCAACAAAAAAAATGGTGACCTCCAACCAGCTCTATCTATTAAAAAACCTATTGCAGGAACACCAATAAGCGTGGAGCCGGCCCAGCTTGTTTCCATTATTCCCATTACAAAACCGCGTTTGTTATATGGCACTCTTTCACTGACATATGCTTGAATAGCCGGATCAAATAAATTTTTCCCAAGACCACAGAGAAACATTCCAATAAGCAAGGAATAATAAACAGGAAAAGCGCCGGCAATAAGCATTCCTGCGACTAAAACCCCAAGGCCTGAAAGCATCATTACCCTATATCCGGTCTTATCGGCAATATAAGATGTAAAAATAGACAAACATGAAGTGGCCTGGTTTACAGCAATCGATGCTGTAACTAAGGTTATAGGGACCCCAAGACCCCTACTTATTACAGGTGCAAACGGGTATACAAATCTGCGGGATGTATTAAGAATAATTCTGGATATGGTTGATGTTACAATAATTTTTTTTAACATAACAATCTTGTCTGTCTCGCTAAATAAAAAAGCCAGGTTTAAAACAACCTGACTTTTTTATTTTAGTTTCTTAATATTCAGGATTTATTCACTCTTTCCCGCCATTATTTTTAGCATTTCGTTTTTATCCATAAGCTCTTGTTCAATCTTTTTTCTCAAACGCTTTGACTCTTCAGGAAAGCTTTTTTCAAGGGCTGCAAATCTAGTCTCACCACTTAAAAACTCCTGTATAGTTCCATCAGGGTCTTTTGAATCAAGAGTAAAGGGATTCTTACCTTCCTTTACAAGTAAGGGATTATATCTGAACAATGGCCAGTAACCTGATTCTACTGCGAGTTTTGCTTCTGTCTGGCTTTTTCCCATTCCTTTTTTAATACCCTGGTTAATACATGGCGCATAACAAATCACCAAAGATGGTCCGGGGTAGGATTCTGCTTCAACAAAAGCTTTAATAACCTGGTTCTTATTGGCGCCCATTGCAATGGAAGCGACATAGACATAACCATAAGTCATTATCATTCTTGCAAGATCTTTTTTACATATTTTTTTACCTGAGGCTGTATATTTTGCAATCGCTCCTGTAGGTGTTGCCTTAGATGATTGTCCTCCAGTGTTTGAATATACTTCTGTATCCATTACAAGAATATTTATATCATCTCCTGATGCCAATACATGGTCAACACCACCAAATCCTATATCGTAAGCCCAGCCGTCACCACCAAAAATCCAATGGGATTTTTTTACAAACAGCTTGTTCTCCTCATAAATTTCCTTTAACAGGTTGTTAGAGGTTTCGTCTTTTAATAAATCTTTTAATAAGATACCGTATTTTTTGGATTCTTCAGCATTGTTCATGCCTGATATCCAGCCTTGTAAAGCATCTTTAATATCGCTTGATATATCTGTTTTAAGAGCCTGTTCTGCTTTTTCTTTAAGGATTGCCCGTCTATTATCACTTGCCAGCATCATGCCGTATCCATATTCTGCAGCATCCTCAAAAAGTGAACTTCCATATGCAGGTCCATGTCCATCATTGTTTGTACAATAAGGAGTTGAAGGAGCAGATCCTCCCCAGATAGAACTGCAACCCGTTGCATTGGCAATTGTCATTCTCTCACCAAAAAGCTGGGTTAATACTTTTACATAAGGAGTCTCTCCACAACCTGCACATGCACCTGAGAACTCAAGAAGGGGTTTATAATACTGACTTCCTTTAACACTCTCTCTTTTGCCTATCTCTGTTTTAAAAGATATATCTTTAGAAAACTCATAGTTTTCTGCTTCTTTTGCAAGTTGTTCTGCAATAGGTTTCAGATCAAGAGCCTTTACTTTAGAAGGACAAATATCAACACAGCAACCACATCCCTGGCAATCAAGAGGGTTGACCTGTATTCTAAACTTCAACTCTTTAGTCTCTTTTGCTTTTCCATCAACGGTTTTAAAAAACACCGGTGCATTTTTTAATTCATCCTCGGTTGCAATAATCGGAATTATTGCTGCATGGGGGCAGACAAAAGAACATTGATTACACTGGATACATTCTTCAGCATTCCATTCAGGAACTGAAATTGCAACACCTCGTTTTTCATATTGACTTGTTGCGTTGGGAAACATGCCGTCATCAGCAAATGCACTCACAGGGATATCATCACCTTTTTGATGCATGATAGGCTGCATTACATTTTTTACAAACTCGTTATCTGAGTCTCCCTGGGAAATTTTTCCTTCTGCATCTTTCCATGATTCAGGAACTTTTATCTGCTCTAATTTATCAAGTGTTTTGTCAACACCATCAATATTCATATTAACTATTTTATCACCCTTTTT
>JAGLHT010000059.1 GCA_023143455.1 Desulfobacterales bacterium | reverse complement strand
GTGCTTGACCGAATATTTACAAAAATCCCTACTAACTTTTCCTTCTTTGTTAATACAATATGAAATCATTTGAGTCAATAAATGATTAAAGGCCTTTTTGCTGTTTTGAGTAAGCCTGCTTGATAGAGGTTTGAAGGGCTTTTTGTAGCGCATCTTTATATCTTTTGTTTAAATTCTTAATGAAGTCAAGCTTAAAATTGTCAATTGTTTGAAGCCTGAAAGGCTGAGTTTTGACAATTTAGGCTGACGAATTTAGAATTTTCAAAAGATTTAAACTAAGCGAAAAAAGTCCTTCAAACCTCTATCTTGTGAACCTCTAACTTGAAAACAAACTTGACAAATTAATTAAGATCTTTATAATATTGGTATACCCTACGGGGGTATAGTAGAAATAAATTAACCAAAAGATACAAAAAGGTTTGGAAATGATTAATGAACAAGTCAAGAAAAACGCCCAAACAAGGCTGAAAAAAATTGAAGGCCAGATTAGAGGTATTGCAAAGATGGTTAAGGATGAAAAGTATTGCATTGATATTGTAAACCAGATCACTGCTGCTGAAAAAGCCTTAAATGGTGTAGCAAAAATTATTATGAAACGCCACGTGGAATCATGCGTGACAAGCGCCATTGTAAAAGGTGAGGGGCAAAATAAAATTGATGAACTCATTGATACAGTTTTTAAATACTCAAATAAATAAGGGAGTTTAAAAAATGGAAAAAAAATTAAATATTGAAGGCATGACATGCATGCATTGCTCAGGTCGTGTACAAAAATATATAGAGTCAAACAATGCTATTTCAAATGTAACAATAGATCTTGAAAACAAGGAAGCTGTTTTTTCATGCGATGATACGGTCAGTATGGATACAGTGGTAAAAGGAATAACTGAACTTGGATATCCGGCTAAAGAAAAGTAGGCACTGATATGATAAAACAACAGGAAATAAAAGTTTATGGGATGATGTGTACCCATTGTGAGAATACGGTATCAAAAGCACTTGCCAATATTAAAGGCGTGACAGATACCAAGGTCTCTTTTGAGCAGGAATCTGTGATTATCTCTTTTGATACTACTCAAACAAATATTGATACATTGGGTTCTGTGATCACAAAAGAAGGGTATTTTTTGACTCCCCAAACAAAGCCGGCTCAATCGGAGAATGCTGATGCGCCTGATAATACTGAGCCAGTTGCTGAAGATGAAGATGATAAGGAATTTTCAGATGTAGCATTTCATATTGAAGGCATGACCTGTGCCAATTGCGCCCTTGCCATTGAAAAGGCCTTTAAAAGAGCAGATGGAATAAAGCAAACTTCCATTAATCTCCCCTTGGAAAAAGGGTTTATTAAATATGACGCTGCCATTCTTGATGAAGAGACCGTACTAAATATTGTCAGTAAGGCAGGTTATAAAGCAAGTAAAGAGAAACAATCTGATTCAAAAGTTGCTATAAAAGAAAAGTTCAGGTTTGTTTTTGCCTTTTGCCTTACTGTCCCCATGGTTGTTATCATGCAATTAAAGTTTTTCCCCATGGATGTGACCAATTATATCATGTTTTTTCTTTCTACTCTGGTGCAATTTGTTTCAGGACTTGCGTTCTATGAAGGGGCTTATTATTCTCTAAAAAACAGAACTGCCAATATGGATGTCCTTATTTCTTTAGGAATCTCTGCTGCATATTTTTATAGTGTTTTCTCTATTTTTTTCCTTAACCCGGCTAAACCTACATTTTTTGATTCTTCTGCAATGCTGATAACATTCATCATGATTGGTAAAATGCTTGAGGCAGGAGCAAAGGGCAAAACTTCTCTTGCTCTTAAAAAACTTCTGGCCCTTAATGCAGATACAGCAAGGATTGTACGGCAGGATAAAGAAGAGATTGTTTCTGCATCCCTGGTTGAAGTAGGAGATATTGTCAAAGTATTACCAGGGGAAAGAATTCCGGTAGATGGTGAAGTTATTGAAGGAAACACTTCCATTGATGAATCCATGCTAACCGGAGAACCTCTTCCTGTGGAAAAAGAAAAAGGATCAACCGTAACCGGAGCTACAATTAACCAGTCAGGTGTTATTACTATTAAAACTCTTAAAGTTGGTAATGATACTATCCTTGCAAATATTATTAAAATGGTTGAAGATGCCCAGGCAGATAAGGCTCCCATCCAAAGACTTGCAGATACAGTTTCAAACTATTTTGTCCCGGCAGTTATTTTAGCAAGCATAGTCACCTTTTGCATATGGTATTTTTATGCCGATTTGACAACCATTAAAGAAACAAGCCGCTTTCTATTTGCCTTTGAATTAATGATTGCGGTTCTTGTTATAGCCTGCCCATGCGCCCTGGGCCTTGCAACTCCCACAGCAATTATGGTGGGAAGCGGAGTAGGGTTGAATCTTGGAATCTTGTTTAAAAAGGGCTCTGTTCTGGAGAATATTTCAAAACTTGATATCGTCCTTTTTGATAAAACCGGAACCATTACAAAAGGGAAACCTGAAGTTACAGGGATTTATCCCTTACCTGACTTAACACAAGATGAGCTTTTAATAATTGCGGCAAGTGTCGAAGCAAATTCATCCCATCCCCTGGCAAAGGCTGTGGTAAAAAAAGCTGAAGAATCAGGATTGTTGCTTGAAAAAACATCCAACTCAAGTGAAATAAGCGGGCATGGAGTTAAGTGCACCCTTAACGGAAAATCGCTTAAAGTTGGAAATTTTAAGTTAATCAAAGATGATATGCTTAATGACAAGATAAAACAACTTGGTCAAAAACTTGCAGATCAGGGCAAAACAACTATCTACATTTCTATTAACAGGAAAATAGCAGGGATTCTGGCACTTTCAGATGTTATTAAAAGTGATTCAAAAAAAGCTATTGAAATGATCCATAAATCAGGAATAAAGACTGCTCTGATTTCCGGGGATAATCTTGTGTCTGCAAATGCTGTTGCAGCTGAGGTTGGGATTGAAAATGTTGAAGCAGAGGTCCTCCCCCAGGACAAAATAAATTATGTAATAAAATGGCAGGAACAAGGTTTAAAAGTCGGCATGGTTGGAGATGGTATTAATGATGCTCCTGCGCTCGCCAAGGCAGATATTGGCATTGCCATTGGTTCCGGCACAGACGTTGCCAAAGAAACCGGTGATGTAGTTTTGATAAAAAACAGCCTTCTTGATGTGGACAGAGCCATTAAACTTGGTAAAAAAACATTGAAAACAATAAAGCTTAATTTTTTCTGGGCATTTTTCTATAATATATTAATGATCCCCATTGCAGCAGGGGTGCTTTATCCGCATTATGGTATCGCCCTAAAACCAGAATTTGCAAGCATTGCCATGTGGCTTTCTTCATTATCTGTTGTTGGAAATTCATTATTATTAAAACGGTATGAAAAAAAGCTTATTTAAAACAAGCGAAACTGGTCCAAAATATGCACATGATTGAAGCATGTTGAGTTTAAAACAAAAATTAGATTCTATATATTTGAAATACAATAAAAAAGAATATGTAGATCCTGATCCGCTTTTATTCCTGTACGATTATCCTGAGAGGAAAAACCGCGAAATCGCAGGGTTTATAGCGGCTTGTTTAGCCTATGGCCGTGTTGAAATGATCATGAAAGTTGTTGATCAGGTCTTAAAAAAACTTAATCCCTCTCCCTTTGACTATCTCATGAACCGAACAAAAAAAGATATTGCAAATGACTTTAAGGGTTTTAAGTACCGGTTTGCAAAGGATATTCATCTTGTCAATCTTTTATGGAGAATCAGGGAAGTTATTAATAATTTTTCTTCTCTTGAAAACTGTTTCTATGAAAAATGGTCTCCTGATGATGAAACTATAATTAATGGGCTTACTTTTCTTTGTGAACAGCTCTCAGATAATAGAGATATTGGTCACCTCCTTGCTAATCCAAGGAAAAAGAGTGCATGCAAAAGAAGCCATCTGTTTTTACGCTGGATGATAAGAAAAGATCAGGTTGACCCTGGAGGTTGGGAAAAAGCAAGCCCTTCCCAACTGATTGTCCCTCTTGATACACATATGTATAAGACAGGTATCATCTTAAAGTTCACTAAAAGAAAAAGCCAGGATATAAAAACAGCACTTGAAATCACAAAAGGATTTAAAAAGATTTTACCAGGAGATCCGGTTAAATATGATTTTTGCCTGACCCGATTTGGTATAAGAAAAGAGATGAGTATGGATTACCTAGAAAAAAGGATAATAGAATGAATAATGCAGGGTATAGATTGCCACCACTTATTGCTGGAATCCTAATTAAACGTTACAAACGATTCCTTGCAGATGTCCAGCTTATTGAAACCGGCAGAATAGTTACTGCCCATTGCCCCAACTCAGGTTCCATGAAGGGCTGTGCAGAGCAGGGATCACAAGTTTTTTTATCAGAGAGCGATAACCCCAAAAGAAAGCTAAAATATACATGGGAATTAGTTAAGACCTCGGGAACAATGATCGGCATAAATACACAAGTCCCAAATAAGCTTGTTAAGCAAGCAATTGAAAACGGTTTAATTAAAGAGTTATCCGGATACGACAAAATAAAAGCAGAAATAAAAACCAGTGAGCATACAAGGCTTGATTTGCTATTGGAAAAAAACACAGGAGCTAAATGCTACGTCGAGATAAAAAACTGTACTCTTGTTGAAAACAATATTGCAATGTTTCCCGATGCTGTGACGACAAGAGGACAAAAACATCTTACCGAGCTTGAAGATCTTGTTGCCCAGGGCCACAGGGGTGTCATCTTTTACCTGATTCAACGCATGGATGCTAAGATTTTTCAGCCTGCTGATATGATTGACAAGACCTATGCTGAAAAATTAAAAAGAGCAGCCAGAAATGGTGTAGAAATAATAACTAGAGACACAATTATTGATACAAAAATGATCTCTATTGGAAAACCTATTCCAGTTAATGTTTTCTAAAAAATGAGAGTAAACATGATAAAAAAGCCCCATGGTAGAAAAATTAAAAAACAGGTAGGGAAGATCCTTCTATCAAAAACCAGAGAAGATGCTTTTGATCTATTAAAACAAATCCCTGGTAAAATGCTTGCAGGCCCTCTGTTTTCATATTTCTACAGCCTGAATGATCTCATAAGATTCAGAAGCACTATTGCCATGGGTGATCTTGTCCAAAGACTTGCAAAAAAGAAAATTGAGAATGCAAGAATAATATTGAGAAGGCTTATGTGGAACCTCAACGATGAATCAGGTGGTATAGGATGGGGATCTGTTGAAGCCATGGGAGAAATATTAAAGCTTAATAAAACCCTTGCAAAAGAATATGAATCCATTCTTTTTTCTTACATTAATCCCCAAGGAAATTTTCTTGAACATGAAATGCTTCAAAGAGGTTCCTTATGGGGAGTTGGTACTTATCTTGAAACTTCTACCTGCCCAAATAACGATGTAATAAAAACACTTCTGCCTTTTTTAAATTCAAATGACCCTGTAAAACGCGGGTATTCAGTAAGAGCTCTTTTAAATATGGATGATAAAAACATTAACCTTGTGCCGGAACATATCTTGTCAGACAAAAATGATATTCCTTTATTTGATGGATGGGACTTATTTCAAATAAAAATCTCGGCTATTGCCCTGATATAACAATCATTCAACTTATTTAAAAACTATGTCAAAAATATCTTTATATTTTTTTGCAAAATGAAATGTAATCCCCTCTTTTATATGGGCAGGTAATTGTATAAAATCCGAGGTAACAGCATAAGGTAGAATAATCTCTTTAATACCTGTTCTTCTTGCAGCAATTATTTTTTCCCTTATACCACCCACAGCAAGGACTTCTCCTGTTAAGGTGATTTCGCCTGTCATGGCAAGATGGGGGTCGACCTTTTTATTTAAAACAAGGGAAAGAAGAGCTGTAGCAAGAGTGATTCCTGCGCTGGGTCCATCTTTTGATGTCGCGCCTTCAGGAACATGTATATGAATAAAAGAAGAATCAAAAAAATCAGGATTCCCTTTAAAAGTGTTTATATTAGATCGAATAAAACTTACAGCAATCTCAGCAGATTCCTGCATGACCTCGCCGAGCTTCCCTGTAAGTTTAATCCCAGCACTCTTTTCGTGAACCTTAACAACTTCAATAGCAAGTGTTGCACCACCCAGTTGTGTCCATGCAAGACCTGTTACAACACCGACGCCGGTAATCTGCTTTTCCTGTTTGAACACTACGGGTCCTAAATATTCCTCAAGGGTTTTCATATTAACGTTAATTCTTTTTTTACCCTCTTTTAATATAGCTACAATACCTTTTCTTATAATTTTATTTAATAGTTTCTCAAGATTTCGAACTCCTGCCTCCCTTGCATAACCATCAATAATCTGCCGTATGGTTGGATCAGTTATGGTAATTATTTTAGAGGTGAGTTTGTTGCGCTTTAACAATCTTGGCCACAAATGTTTCCTAGCTATCTCCATCTTTTCCCTGGTGATATATCCTGAAAGACTTATCATGTCCATCCTGTCAAGAAGAGGACCTGGTATTGTATCAAGCTGATTTGCAGTACAAATAAACAATACCTTTGATAAATCTATTCTTAAATCCATGTAGTGATCCAAAAACTCTGAATTCTGCTCCGGGTCTAATACTTCAAGTAATGCAGAAGCGGGATCTCCCTGATATGATGAACCAATTTTATCGACCTCATCAAACATGATAACAGGGTTTGAGACCTTTGTATCTTTAAGGGCCTGGACAAGTTTGCCAGGTAATGCGCCTACATAAGTTCTTCTGTGACCTTTTATCTCGGCTTCATCCCTTATACCACCAAGACTGAACCTGTAAAACTTTCTTCCAAGAGCTTCAGCAATGGATTTGCCTATAGATGTTTTCCCAACTCCGGGAGGACCTACAAAAAGAATAATAGAACCTGAGATATTCTTTTTATAAATACCAACTGCAAAGAATTCTATTATTCTGTCCTTTACATCGGAAAGGCCTGCATGATCCCTATCAAGGAGCTTTTCAGCTCTTTTTATATCCATATTATCTTTTGAGTTTATCCCCCATGGAAAGGATGTTATCCAATCTATATAATTTCTTGTAACCCCATATTCTGAAGAGCCTGTTTCGAGAAGAGAGAGTTTTTCTATTTCTTCTTCAAACTTCTTTACAACATGCTCTGGGGGCTTTAATAGAGCAAATTTTTCTTTGAACTTATCAACATCAGATGTTTTGTCATCCTTCGCTATGCCAAGCTCTTTTTGAATGGCTTTGAGTTGTTCATTTAAAAAGAATTTTCTTTTATTACCATCAATATTGGCATTAAGATCTTTTTGAATCTTTGTCTGAAGCTTTGCAATTTCAGTCTCTTTTTGTAAAAGCACCAATACTTTCTTCATTCTATTCATAACAGAAATAGTCTCTAACACTTCCTGGAGCTCATCACCTGATGCACTTGTAATTCCTGCAGCGAAATCTGCTAAAGGTGATGGATCATCCGGACTAAACCTACCAAGATACTGTTTTAATTCTTCAGAATATAATGGGTTTAAAGAAAGCAGCTTCTTAATCGAGTTAATGATAGATATTGCATAGGCTTTTAATTGATCTTCATTTTCCCGAGGTTTTGGAAAATATTCAACCTGAACTGCAAAGGGAGGCTTTTCAGAGAAAAAGCGGACGATCCTGAACCTTTCAAGTCCCTGGGCAACGAACTGAATACTACCCTCGAATTCAACTAAATTGATTATTCTCACTACACAGCCTACCTCGAGAAAATCTTCTTTTGTGAGAGCAGGCTTTTTTATGTCTTTTATGTAACAAAGGCCTATAAGACCGTTGGTGGTTGCATTGGCTTTATTTAAAGTCTTTCCCCACATTTGTTTGTTTACAATAAGTGGCTGGGCCTGGGCTGGCAAATGCGGCCGCCCTGTAATGGGAACAAGGTATAACATATCTGGTTTAACACCATGAGGCATTAGTTGCTTTGCTTTTTGACCATCTTCTTCAGAAACTATTTCAGATGTAACAGGCTTATTATTATCATTCATAGATCACCTCAAAAAAAGGCTCATAAAAAACACTAATAACACAATACTATACGATTTTCATATCATACAACAAAAATAGTAAAAAAATACATCTCAAGATCATCTGGCATGATTATTGTAACTGAAATATCCCATTAGCGTGATTTTAAATTATTTTTGCCCCTCAATAAGGGTAACCCTGAAATGAGTTTGTTATTTATGCTTAAAAAAAAATGTGACAAAAACATTGCAAGTACAATCAAGCTTGCTCAACAAATGATCCAGCTTGCTCAAAATGGTGATGAGTACAGAGAAGATCCGGGATGCGGTGTTCTTTATGGGATTTTACTTGATTCTGGATACAGAATTCTAGACCTTGCTCAAAGAGAAAAACAAAATCACATGGATAAAGGTTGGTGGAATGAAAGCCCCTGTCCTTGACCTGGAATGTTGCATCCTCTGTGAAATATGTATTGAGCTTGCTCCCCACGCATTCCAGGTCAATGGTGCAGGCTTTATTGAGACACTTGTTTTAGATGACTATTCAGATGAGAATATCCATGAAGCCATAAAAAATTGCCCCAAAAATTATATCACATGGGAATAATTAATATCCTGAAGATTAAAAAAGGTTGCGCCTGATACATAAATGTGTCACTTGTATGATCTATGACTAACATGACACATACTCTCCTTGACCATGACAATATAGCGCTTGTCCTTGAAAACCTGAAACTTGGGGTTATTGTTCACACACCGGAAAGAATCATCACGTTTTTTAATAAAGAAGCAGAAAGAATAACCGGATATCTTAAAGAAGATGTAATTGGTAAAGACTGCCATATAGTTTTTAAGACACCATTTTGTGGAGAGAAATGTTCTTTTTGTGAAGGCACTCCAAAGTTTCCTTCTGGGGTAAAAGAATATCCAATGACCACAATTACTAAAGATGGTGTTGTCCTTAAGATTGAAATGACTGTTTCGCCAATTATTGACCATGTTAATGGGTTTAAAGGAGTAGTCGCCTCCTTCCGGGATATGACCGACTCTTTTAACCTCTCTTTAAAAGCTGAAAACTTATCAAACTTTGCAGGTATCATTGGTAAGGACAAAACCATGCAGGATATTTTCAAACAAATCCAGGATGTAGCCCAGTATAATTTCCCAGTTCATGTATCAGGCGCCACTGGCACCGGAAAAGAGCGAGTAGCTTGCGCCATTCATGATATCAGCTCATTTGGCAATGGTAGTTTTGTACCTGTAAACTGTGGGGCCATCCCCGAAGGAATTGTGGAAAGTGAATTATTCGGACATGTAAAAGGAGCATTTTCAGGTGCGGTTAAAGAAAGAAAAGGAAGGTTTGAGCTTGCTCACAAAGGAACACTCTTTTTAGATGAAGTTGTTGAGCTACCTTTAAAAACCCAGGTAAAACTTTTAAGATTTTTACAGGAAGGCACTTTTGAAAAAGTCGGTGGAGAGAAGAAAGTGTCTGTGGATGTTAGAATCATCAGTGCAACCAATAAAAACCTTAAGGAAGAAGTCAAAAACGGAAAACTCAGAGAAGACCTTTATTACAGACTTAATGTTATTCCTATCCACCTGCCTCCTCTAAAGGAACGCAAAAGTGATATCCCTCTTTTAGCTGCCCATTTTTTAAAAGAGACTGAAGAACAAAGCCCACACCCTGTTCCTGAGCTTGCAGGTGAGACTATTGATGCCATGCTGGATTACCATTGGCCGGGAAACGTAAGAGAATTAAAAAATGTGATCCAATTTGCCGTGGTACGATCCCGGGGAAAAAAAATCCTGCCAATACATCTTCCATTGGAAATAACAATGAACAAAAATGTTGTTTTTAGGACTGCAAACAGAGTCCCTGAACAACCTCTTATATCTTTTAAAGGCAAACTAAATATTGAATCGGTAAAAACTGCTGTTAAACAAAGTGGTGGCAATAGATCCAAGGCTGCAAGAATTTTGGGCGTTGGAAGAGCAACCCTTTACAGGTTCCTTGCCAATAATAAAGAAATAAAAAAATTTATTGACCAATTATAAAATTATTACTACACTTTGTTTAAACCGTAACTTATTATGAGACATAATAGCTGAATTTTCCCCACATATTGTCTATGTTCACATTATTAATGGCATCTTAATTGCATTAAATTACAGAGTTTAAAGTAAAAAAAGAAAATTTCAAACACAGGTATAACCTATGAAGCAGAGTCCTTTTAATAATGTTGAAAAGAAAAATAATTTATTAAAAAATATCCATAACATCTATTCATTTTACCGTGATGGGTTTAAGGGAATGGTTCTGGGGAAAAAACTCTGGGCAATCATTCTGATAAAACTTTTTGTGATGTTTTTTGTCCTGAAAATTTTTTTCTTCCCCAACTATTTAAATACAAAATTTGAGACTGACAAAGAAAAAGGAAACCATGTTCTTGAACAAATTACAAGGAATGCTTCCTTAAATAAAACAAAATGACCTGCAAGGAGAATAATTATGGATATTGATATGAGTATGGTGAACTGGGCAAGAGCACAATTTGCCCTTACCGCTATGTATCACTGGATATTTGTACCCCTGACCCTTGGGCTTTCTTTTTTATGTGCCTTTTTCGAATCCATTTATGTGCGCACAGGAAATAAAGAATGGCGTAACCTTACAAAATTCTGGATGACTTTATTTGGAATCAACTTTGCAATTGGAGTTGCGACAGGGATCATACTTGAGTTTCAGTTCGGAACAAACTGGTCAAATTATTCATGGATTGTTGGTGATATCTTTGGTGCGCCCCTTGCCATTGAAGGAATCTTTGCTTTTTTTCTTGAAGCAACTTTTTTTGCTGTCATGTTTTTTGGATGGAACAGAGTCTCAAAGAAATTTCATCTTTTTTCCACATGGATGGTAGCCGTTGGCTCAAATCTTTCGGCTGTATGGATTCTTGTAGCTAACGGCTGGATGCAAAATCCAGTTGGCATGGTCTTTAACCCTGAAACAGCGCGATTTGAAATGCACAATTTTGCCCAGGTTATTTTCAACCCTGTGGCAGTTTCTAAATTTGTTCATACTTCAAGTTCCGGTTTCTTATTTGCTTCTTTATTTGTACTTACTATCTCATGCTGGTATCTTATCAAGGGCAAACATATCCAAATGGCAAAAAGATCAATTATTGTAGCATCTGTCTTTGGATTACTATCATCTAGTTATGTTGCTTTTACTGGAGATGAATCTGCCTATCAGGTTGCCCAGAGGCAACCCATGAAGCTCGCTGCCATCGAAGGGCTATATAAAGGTGAAACAAAAGCTCCCATTGTTGCAGCAGGAATTCTAAACCCCAAAAAACACCCAGGCGATGATCAAGATCCCTTTCTTGTCAAAATTGAAATCCCATATGCCCTTTCTCTTTTGGCAAACCGTTCTCTTAACTCATTTGTACCGGGTATTGATGACCTAGTCTACGGCAATGAAGAACAAGGCATAGAAGGTGTTGCACCGAAAATAACTAAAGGCAAAAAAGCAGTAAACAACCTTGCGGTTTTTAAACAGGCACAAAAAGAAAACAATAGCCAAAAAGCTGAATTGTCCCTGGCAAAATTTAAAGAAAATCAGGAATATATGGGTTACGGATATCTTGAAACGGTGGAAGAAGCTATACCGCCGGTTGCTATTTCATATTATGCGTTTCATATCATGGTGG
Organism: Desulfobacterales bacterium; assembly: GCA_023143455.1. Lineage (GTDB taxonomy): Bacteria > Desulfobacterota > Desulfobacteria > Desulfobacterales > Desulfobacteraceae > JAIOSM01. The sequence goes on along the minus strand of JAGLHT010000059.1, from coordinate 3,741 downwards.
CTTTGGGTACATTTTTTCCTCTTCTTTTTGCTGTTTTCCTTTTTTATGCCATGAAAGATGCTCTTACAAAAGAAAGCTTAAAAAGATGGTTGCTCCCCATGGGCTTAATATCTGCCCTTCTTGGCTTAATTGCCCAGGAGTCCGGATGGATTGTAGCAGAGGTTGGTCGCCAGCCCTGGGCTATTTACGGTCTCCTACCCGTTAAAATATCAACAACAAACCTTGCAGCTGTAAATGTCCAGATTACTTTCTTTATGTTTTTAGGCATATTCACACTACTTCTTGCAGCTGAAATAAAAATCATGCTCAAACAAATATCCATTGGACCAAAGGAGGAACTATAAAATGATATCAAACTTTGACTATGCAACCTTGCAACAGCTTTGGTGGATAATATGTTCCATAATTGGTGCACTTTTCTTATTTCTTACCCTGGTCCAGGGAGGACAGACTCTTTTGTGGCAAGTTGCTAAAACCGACCTTGAAAAATCATTGGTCATAACATCTCTTGGGCGTAAATGGAAAATGCCGTTTACAACTCTTGTCCTGTTTGGTGGAGCATTGTTCGCAGCCTTCCCAAAATTTTATGCAACAAGTTTTGGTGGTGCCTACTGGGTATGGATGCTTATTCTTTTTTCATTTATTATTCAGGCTGTCAGCTATGAATATCGAAAAAAACCAGGCAATCTTTTAGGACCAAAAGTTTATGAATTGTTTCTTTTTATAAATGGTTCAGTCGGAGTTCTGCTTATTGGAGCAGCAGTTGGCACTTTTTATACAGGTTCAAATTTCACACTTGATCTTTTTAACAGAGTAACCTGGGATTATACCTTAATGGGTATAAACCTGAGAGGACTTGAAGCTGCTTTTTCACTTTTCAACCTGAGCCTTGGGATCTTTCTTGTGTTTAATGCAAGAATTTTAGGAGCATTATACCTTTTAAACAGTATTGACCTTTCTTCAATACCAGATCTTGAATCAAGATTACGGAAAAATGTCTTAACATCGTTTCTTATTGCCTTGCCCTTTCTGCTCTATGTCCTTATCTCCATTCTTTTGATGAAAGGATTCAGTGTAGATAACACAGGAATAATTTCTCTGGTCTCTTTTAAATATTTATCAAATCTACTATCCATGCCTCATTTACTTGTATTGCTGGTTTTAGGAATACTGCTTGTAGTATATGGAGTTATTTCAACTTCATATAAACAAAGCAATAAAGGAATATGGTTCAGTGGATTAGGCACTTTTTTTGTAGGTCTTGTTGTGCTATGCCTGCCTGCATTTAATAACACTGCGTTTTATCCGTCAAAACTTGATCTTCAATCAAGCCTTACAATCTATAATGCATCCTCCAGCATGTATACTTTGACAACCATGACCTATGTGGCAATAGGCATACCTTTTGTCCTTGCCTATGTTGTCTATGTATGGAAACTTATGGATTCAAAAAAATTGACCAAAGAAGAAGTAATTAATGACGAATCATATTAAAGGAGATTTTATAAATGGGTGCATTACTTTTAATACTTTATGTTGTTTTGATCCTAGCATCTTATAAAGGGACTATATTTGCTCTTAAAAAAGCTAAACTTTTAGAATAGTTCATTGCAATGGGTATGTTTTTTATTTATAGTCAAATTTGATTGGCTATAATGAAGGTATATATTATTAACAACAACTTGAAAATTTAAGGAGATTTAGTATGGACAAATATGTATGTGACCTCTGTGGTTATGTTTATGACCCTGCTGAAGGCGATCCCGACAATGATATTGATCCTGGAACAAGTTTTGATGACCTTCCGGGCGACTGGGAATGTCCTGTCTGTGGTGCAGGCAAAGATGAGTTCTCAAAAGAAGAATAATTATTACTGCCAGGCAGTCTCTTTTATACTGCCTGGCAGGTTTTTTCAAATTTACACCTTCAATAAATAAATTGAAAATTTATAAAGTCTGTTAAAAACATCACGTTTTTTTTAAACATGGAATTTTCTTTAAATGGATTTATCAAAGGTTTTAAGGCAGGTCTTAAAATATAATTACACTATCCATCTTCCATATCGATTTTGTCGTTTTATCATGCGCTTGCCCGGAAAATAATTTTCATATAAACTAAACTTACTAAAGAATAACCAGATGTAAAAGGAATCCTTTGATGAAAACAACTCTTCTTATGGCAACAACTTTGGATGGAAAAATAGGAAGAAACTCCTCCCATTTAGTTGACTGGACTGGCAAGGAGGATAAAAAACTTTTTATCAAACTTACAAAAGCTTCAGGTGTTATTATCATGGGATCAAATACTTTTGATACTCTTGGAAAACCTCTGCCCAAAAGAAAAAACATTGTAATGACACAAAATAAATCACGTATAAAAGATACCCTTCCTGATGGGAATCTCATATTTACTGATAAAGCTCCAAAAAACATATTAAAAGACCTTAATGCTCAAGGTTTTAAAAGTGTTGTCTTAATTGGAGGATCACAAATCAATTCCTTGTTTCTCAAAGAAAAACTGATCAATGAAATTTATCTCACTATTGTGCCGAGATTTTTCGGCACAGGCCTATCCATGTTCAGTGAAGAAGTTGACACAAAACTTGCTTTAATCAGTACTAAACAAATTGCAAATGACTATATATTATTAAAATATATAGTTTGTTATTAATAGAGTTAATCAAATGAATATAAGGTCCGGATTGACTCCTATCAAGCTTTTTTTAAAATTATTCAATTGACTAATTTATATCAAAACTGCATAATCGTTTTTATGCATATATTTAGGAGCATGTAATGGACATATGGGTAGATGCAGATGCATGCCCTGTTGTAATTAAAGATCTTTTGTATCGAATAGCACAACGCACAAACACGTTGGTAACACTAGTTGCAAACAAATCTCTTCAAATACCAAAATCTCAATTCATCAAGCTTCTTATAGTTGCTCCTGGTTTTGATGTAGCCGATAATGAGATAGTCAAACAAATGAAAGCTGGTGATTTAGTCATAACAGCTGACATACCCCTGGCAGCAGATGTAATTGATAAAGGAGGGTTGACCCTAAATCCTCGCGGAGAGCTTTACACAAAAGATAATATTGGATCCCGTCTCTATGTAAGGAACTTAATGGATACCCTAAGATCAAGTGGAATAGAAACCAAAGGACCAGCTCCCATGAGCCAAAAAGACAAACAACTATTTTCCAATACTATTGATAAACTCCTGTCAAGTCACGCAAAAACACGTAATCCTTAAGCAAAGAAATCGAAATAAATATGTCATTATATATAGCTATAGTTCTCAGTTTTAATCATACCGGCAGAATTTACATAATTATGCCGGCTTATTTATTTTTTATTAGAGATAGCGCGGTCTGTTTTTGGTCTTTTCGTAAAACTCTTCCAAGCCTGTTTCTTTGATTTTTTCGTTGATCATTACCCATCTTTTATACAGATCTGCGTCAAAGTTTGTTTTTTCACAAGGGAACTCATCACACAGGTTGCAAAAATCAATCTGTTTTTCCTGGTGACAGGCGCGCACGCCACAGTCTTTAAACAGTTTGCACTGTTCATTCCGGCATCCTTTACAATTTTCTGAAGCAAAGTAATGAAGCATCTCTTTAAAATCAGGATATTTTTTAAAAATTGGGTCACCTATTAGAGTTTCAAATCGCTTGGCATAATTGTCAAAATTACCCAGCGTTTCTTTAAGCTTTAAACTGATATGGTTGACACTTGTC
>JAGLHT010000058.1 GCA_023143455.1 Desulfobacterales bacterium | reverse complement strand
GCTTAGTTATTTATTTACAGTTCCTAAGCTACCTTTTAAGTTTTTTTAAAAAAACAATTCTACTTTATTGGCCATGTCTTGAAAAAGCCCGTGCCGAGTGACATATGATGATCAAGCAGGTTATCTCAATAATCCGAGTGACAAACATTTTTCGGTCATCTCGACACGGGGAACTTCAATGTTTATGCTGCCAGCTTAATCTGACTTTCACAGGTGAATACGCGCTCTTTATTAAATTCATTACCAGTCCGATATAATCCATACAACATTTTTAAAAAATGCCTGGATACTGCTGTCATTGCTTTGATCCCTGGCATGGTTTCTTTCTTACGGTGATAATATTCTCCATATAAACCTTGCTTACGAATAAGTGGCAAAACAATTAAACTTAGTACTTTACGGATAAGCCTGCGCCCTTTTTTACTAATTTTGGTTTGCCTTTGTAATTACCACTTTGCCGTTCACAAAGATTATATCCAGCAAAGCGTAAAAGTTTTCTCCAGGAATCAAAATCACTTAAAGGTCCTGTCTCAGCAATAATGCGAGATAGATGAAATGTAGTAATAACTCCTTTATAAGCTATTGGCAATTTAGAATCATATAAACGTGCTTCTTCATAGAGTATTTCCATATTTTTTTTTGCTTGTTGCTTTCTATCCAGAGAGCTCTGAAGATCCTGCCAACGTTGTTTTAATTCTAATTCAAGGAGTTTAATATACCGAGAACTCTGCTGATTCCGGGCTGAGACTGTAGCTGAATTAAAAATTTTATCAATGGTTTTATTATGGATTCGGGGGATTGCTCTTTTCATTACTGCAGCAAAGCGCTTTTTACCGGATTTATTTATATGGAAGGGGTTATAATTATATTTTTTCATTACAGCATTACCGGAAACACCAAAGACAAATTCTTTTTTCATATTAAAATCAGGAAATAATTCCTTAAGTACAGTATGGATAGCCCCTTTTGCTCTGACACAATCTTTATCAGCTATGTTATATATCTTATTCCATCTGCGAAGTAGATTATAAGGTTCTGATAAAAATCTATGGCGCTGCGTTTTCCCTATTGATGCCAACGTATGAATTACATGTGGGTCTTTAATATCAGTCTTACCAGTATCATTGGTTTCTATAACACGCATTTTAGCAACTGACTCTGTACTTACATAGGCAGTATGAAGATTAATTCTTTTTGCAGCCATAAATAGTGTCTTGTGATAAACTCCGGTGGGCTCAGCAACAACCCAAATACTTTGATAGCCGCAATGATGTGCAAAATCTTTTATTTGATTAAGCTCCTTTTCCAAAGCAATTGTATGGTTTCTTATTTCACGCTCTATTGGGAATTTACCAAATTTATAGACTAAATTAATGACATCTTTGCTGACGTCACAGGCAATAATTGCATTTGTCTCAGATGTGTTTAATGTGTTAATATTCATTTTGGCTCCTCCTTTTGTTTGTGTTTTCGCTCTGTTGAACGGTTTGCATGCTTGTTTCATCAGAGCGGGGGGGCTATAATTATAACATGTTTTATCTTATAGTAGATCGAGTTAATTATAATTCGAACTGATTGTATCTCAAACTTTTCGCACATTTTTTTAAGAAATAAAGCCAGCATGGGGCGAATATACTTGACCCTAAAAGACATCAAATCAACAATTCTACATATTCCTTTTTTATTAATATAAAAAATTATATAACCAACCATTTTATCAAGAAGAAAAATTTTGTGAATTTGGAATGATTGGTGAGGATGTTGTTTAAACCGACAGTTTAGTGATATTTGACTTCTATCCTTAACGATAAAATTCCTCTTATCTATCGACTGCCATAGTTCATTAAAACTCTCATCAAAGCATAATGCTTGCTCTAATCGAAAATTTTCTCTAAGATGTAACAAAAACCACATTGATGCAAATCGGCGGTAGCCGATCCGAAACAATTTTAATAAAATGTGTTTTCTCATGGTCGGAAATATTTTAATTACAGGATCAATAATCCATACGAACGAACTAAGTGAATAAGGCCTGCTCCATCCACTTGCTAATAGTGTTTTTTGCGCTAATTCATTTGGAATAACAAAAGCAAAATCAGAACTGTTTTTTTCAATATATCTGTTAATAAATCGAATTAACTTCTGTCCGTAACCCTTTCCTCGCATTTCTTTATCAAGTGCAATATCTCCTAATATCAAAATCTGCTTTTCGTGATTATTGATCATGTAAGGATTATAAATTAGAGAAGCTATCCCCACTGCCTTCCCATCAGATAGACGCAACCAAAAGATTAAAGCTGGAGCATTTTCTTCTCTTCGATACCGCCAATTGAGATACTGTATTGAATGCTTAACCGATCTATTTCTATCTAAAATAGCAATAATTTCTTCCTCATGGCCTTCATATGTAGTAACCGATAAGGAAAGTTGATTATTCATTTTTGAACCATTCTGAACGCCACCAAAATTCAATTTTTCTATATCTACAGGTGGATCGTTATTTTAAAGGTGAAAATATTCGTTTACTATTTTTCAAATTCTATAATTGAATACCAGCAATATTTACGCATACGCGGGAATATGTTCAAAATAATTTTATCAATTTTCATTAAAAAATTCCTGGTGGGTAGCATCAGTTTATTCAGGGATATAAAATGCCAAATCAATGCAAAAAATGACAAAAAGTAGTACTCTTCATGATTAAACCCTGAAAAACGGTTCTTCATCAGAACAAAATGTTTAAAATGCAAAGGTGTTTCATCTTTAGATCTTAAATGAGGCGTCAATTTTCTATAGAGGTTTAATAGAGGGTTATGCCCTAATGGTTCCATAAAATATGCCTTGCCACCCGGCTTTAGTACTCTCATAATTTCCTGGCATGTTTGGTCTATGTCAAGATGATGAAGAATAGCCAGGCCAACAACGACATCAAATTTATCCGAATCATATTGAAGGTTTTCCGCAGCCATTTGATCCAAATAAACTTTTTCTTGAAGGTTATGGCGTTCCATCAAAGTCCTGGTTATTTCTATTGCCTCATTTGAAATATCAAAAGTCCAGACTTCAGCACCTTTATCTACAAGTGTTTTTGTGAACCACCCTTGTCCACAACCGAACTCTAACACCTTTTTGCCTTCAATATCACCCATTTTACTCATCATTCTCAAAAGTATGGGACGATTAAATCCTTGACCATAATATTTTTGCTTTTTTTCATTTTTAAGCTTTCTATCATGGAACTCCTCTTCAGCTGCGTGTCTCTCCTTAAGATCGCTTTTTCCCATATTCTATAGTCCTCTTATTATTTGACATTATCCTAGGCATTTAACTCGTCGATATTTAAGCCAATAGCTGCCAAGATTCAGACTGATGTAAACCGCCCAAAAATAGTCTTCTGTTTTAAATTTCTTTTAATATTCAACAATAATGGATATATTGTCTTATATTGTTTAAATTCCCATAGCATCCTTGGCGAATGAATATCTTCTTGAGCATCAACCTCATAGCCAAGGATAGCAAGAGTTTTACCGATCACAAAATTTAGGGCGTCTATTTCTTTTTTGGAAAGAATGTGTCGCCAGCGTCCGATTCCACTGCTCGAGATTCCTCCCATTGTTTCGCCAAATGCTGTATTGCCTTTTCCTAATGACCCAAAAGTACACTTTTGAACTTTTTCTCTATCAATTTCAATATCTGCAAAAGCAGATATTTTTTTTAGTACTTCATCCAGATTGCCAATTACGTCCTCATATCGTACTTCCGTGTAATTTGCGCCAATTTTTTCACCAGCTGCCTGACCACTTTTCACAGCTATTTCCCAATTTAAAGCTGCGTATAGTAACTGTTTGATTGGGTCACTGCTTTTTGTTCCTGTCCATCCCAACTTTCTTCTTGAAAGCGCTACTTCCCTGCCATCACGTACTACATGAATGAATTTTGCCTCCGGAAAAGCCACATGCAGCTCATTAAGGTAAAAAACATGCGCAGGGGTTTGCTCAGCCCACCTGGTCTTTCCTTGTGTTTCAGCAATCAATGACATGAAAGTTGTTAAAAGGTTTGCATAGCTATCATGATTCTCATCAACTTTTTGCTTAAATATATCCGGATCCAAACCTGACCTGGAAAACTGCTTTGAGTGTATCCAATCATTAATAAACAGATTATAATTTTTTCTTTTTCTTATATTTCCATATTTAACCGCATACTTTACCATCATATGGGTTTCTGCTTCATAAAGAGCAAACTCACCTGATGAAAGTACAATTGAATAGACCAAAGTCGTACCCGACCTTGAAGACCCCAAAATAAACACAGGACGACCAGACAACCCCTTCATTTCACCACTCCTAATAATAGATCTTTATGGATCATCTAAAGCCCAATGATATACCTGATTTTAGGTAATCTTTTTTCAATGAATTTTGAAATCAAGACAGGAAAGATTAGTGCAAAAGACAACGAAAATGGGAAAACAACATGGAACCCAAAACCCATTTGTTTATTTATTATAAATGCAACACCTTCATGAAAAAACCAGGATAACAAATAAATTGGATATGTATACCCTTTCATAAATTGAAATAAAAAGAACTTATAGTCGGATTTTTTATATGTTAAAATTAAAAAATAGGCGAAAAATATACCAGACAAACGAATAAACGTGTTAAAAACCTTAAAAGTTCCATCAAAATGAAAGCCAGTTACATTTACTATAAAAATCACAAAAAAGAGGACTATTGCCCATAACACACTGTCTAAGTTATTTACTTTTTCCCTCACCAAATAAAACAAACATCCAAGCCAAAAATATATCATATATCCAGTGATATAGTTAATACAAAACCAGTGAGTGTCGATTTTATTAATAGATATGTAAGATAAAAGAACAGTTAAAACTAAACCTAAAAATATTTTATTCTTCTTGATTATTTCAAGAAATATCCCACTAAAAAGAAAAAAAATAAATAGTGTAAATATAAACCAATAATTATACATTGGTGAATAATGTGGGTTTATGAACATCTTAACGTAATTAAAAAAATCAAGATTGAACTGACCCGTTGTGTATTTCGACATGTAAACACGTGGCAAATATACCAGAGACAACAAGAAAAAATAGGGCACCATTAATCGTTTTATTTTCCCTTGAATAGTGGTAAGCCATGAGAAGTCATCCTTATTTATATTTGCATAAATAAATAAAAAACCTGAAATAAAAAAGAAAAGATGCATGTGAAAGCTATAGATGATTCTCCGAACAAATAAATACCACTCGGCATTTGCTGAAAAATCACTAAAAATCATGGCGTGGCCAAATACAACTAAAAACATTGCAAAACTAAATAGATCTTCTATTTCTGTTAATTTTTCTTTTGCCATTATTTATTGATATAAATCGTTTGAGAATCAATCCAGTCGCAAATCCTCGATATAAGATCTTCCTGTGATTCTGTCAGAGTATAAGCATGATTAGCGTGATTGATTGTTGATATTTCAACAATATTACCGTCTCTCCAATTAGGATATTTATTGTCCAGATAGCCCTGTTTAAAATAACGCATAAATATTTCAGTCCCGGGATCATTATTTGCTGCAACAAATAAAACCTTTTTATTTTTTTGAATAAAATTTTCAATACATTCAAAAAAATACTTGTTCAGGTAGGATTTATCACATAATTTTTGAATATTGTCCGGCAGCTTTTTTTTATCTGATGAAAAATAATTTTTAATTTTCATCTCTAAAAGCCTCCACAAGGCTCTATATTCAGTTTTAAATGTAAAAAATCGATACCAGGCTTTTGGATTGATTATTCTTTTATAATATTCAAAAAGTAACCAATCCGCTCTTCCCCCCCCTTCTGTTACCTTATCCGCAAATGTCATCTTTGATGTTCTAAAATTAATCGGCATATCAATCAAACAAATTGCATCAACCCTTCTATCTTCGTTGGCTGTAAAAATTGATGTAATGGCCCCCCCGCAATTTCCCATTAATATTATCTGGTCAAGCTTGTATCTCTCACAAAAAAAATCATTTGCAACCATAGTATCCGGCACAAACAGACCAGTTTGAATTTCTTCAAAAATATCCTGCAGTAAAATATTATCCGGCAGATCTCCTTCACTATCGCCAATACCCATTGGGTCAAATCGAAAAACATAATATCCTTTTTGGCAAAGTTTCCTTGCGATTTTAACATTCATGCGATTTGGAGCAACTCGATATTTGACACCGGGATGAAGCAAATTTATACCAACTTTTTTCCCATTTGCAAGAGGTTGGTCAGGTATATGTACAATACCAAAAAGTTTATTTTGGTTTTTATTATATAAAGTTACAATCTCTTCCATATTTGATATAGTACCCTACATATTCAGATTATTTCTGTTTTCCAGTATTTTCATAACACATAGTAAAATATCTATCATATTCATTAATCATCTTGTCGATATTGAGATTAGCTTTTACCCACTCTTTAGATTTGATTATGAACGTTTTCTTTTTTGTATCATCATCTATAAGATCAATAATTAGCCTCGCAAGTTCCGAATAGTCATCCAGTATAAATGTATATCCGTTTATACCATTTTCTATTAATTCCTCATTACCGCCGGCAGCTGAAACAATACATGGTATCCCAAAATCCATATACTCCATGATAGCATTAGAAAGTCCCTCATTGGCTGAACAGTTTATACCTATATCGAATATTGATAGATAAGGAAGAACATCTTCCTGGGATCCTACAAAATGTATATAATCCCTTATGCCCAATTCTAATGCTAAATTCTCTAAGGGATTCCTTAATTGACCATCTCCAACAATAACAAAATGAACATTGGGGTTTTTCAACAGCACGTGTTTTGCTGCGTTTATAAATGTTTTATATCGTTTCATTGGGCGAAGATTTGCTACTATCCCGACAATTTGATTGTCTGAAGGAATTCCAAGTTTATTTTTTAATAGCTCATTGTCAAATTTAACTGGTTCAACGTCGCCAAATTTTATCCCATTATATATTACATGTGTTTTTGAACAATCAACAATTTCTTCTTTGCATGTTAACTCTTTAACTTTTCGGGAGTTTGCTACTATCCCCTTTACGAACTTGTTCGCTAATCCCAAAACATAATGCGTTCTTCTATCCAGCCATAAACCATAATCCCTTCGAGTGGAAATAATTACTTTTACATTTGCGAGACACGCTGCAATCACCCCAATAATATTGCTATCCCTAAAAAAAGTCATTACAATATCGGGTTTAATATTTTGAACATGCCTGATAACCTTAATATATGAAAGGATACTCATTGGATTAATAATGCTATTCACCTTAAATAAACAGACCTTGCAATTTAAAGTCGAATTATTTTCTTTCATCCATTCTGTTTCTCTTAAGCATAATAAATGTATCTCGTATTTGTTTTTATCAAGATAATTTATCAATAGATTGAGCTGTGTTTCAGTACCGGCTTTAATTCCGTGGATTGTATCAATAATAAAAGCAATTTTTATCTTTTTAGAAAAGTTTCGGGTTGTCATAGGTATTTCCGAGTAATAGTATTAAATTGATGTAGGCTATATTTAAAAAAGCATATTTTTATAGTTAACAGATATCGTGTAAAAAGTTGTCAATTGCCACTTGTAATTTCTTTTTATCAGGACTATATATTTTTGTATCAGTCCAGAAGAAATCTTCCGATATATTCAATAATGTTACTTTATTGTTTTCTTTGTAATGCCCGTAAAGTTTCTCGCTCATTTTGTCTAATGGTTGCCTTGCACTTTTGGAAACTTGTATCAACAAAATTTGCCTTAAAGATATCGAAGTCCCTAACAAATTGATTTCCTCTATGGCTTCATACATTTTTTTTGTCAGCAAATAGCCATCAATATTTACCATTCTGCCTGTCATCAAGTCATCAATGAGTTGTTTTCTGTCCTTGATAACCTTTTTAAATAATACTGTCTGTGTTGCAATATTAGATCGCAAACATTGTTTTATGTATGTTTTTCCCTCAATAACAGGAGATATAAGTATTAGCGGATTAATTTCTGAATTGCTTTCACAGGATAAGGCAGCCAGAGTGGCACCAAACCGGATTCCCAAAAGACCAACTCTTTCAATACCAGCTTGCTTCTTTAAGTAATCTATAGCGCAATATATATCAGCGATCCGAGTTTGTGTTGTAGCATCCTCAAAATTACCTTCGCTGTCGCCATGCCCCATATAATCAAATCTCAAACAACTGATTCCTTTGCTTGCCAAATTCCTTGCGAAACGAACCAGAACGCGATGGGCATTTAATTTTTCTTCAGCAAATGGATGGCAAATGACAATACCTAAATTATTATTTTGTGACTGCTTATTAGATTCAGCTTTGTGCAGCACACTGAATATTTTATAATCCTTATTTCTAATAAAATCCGCTGTCTCCACTTATCTATATATACCTTTCTGTCTATTTAAGAGTTAGCCAATAGCCAAATAATGACTTGATGAAATCTACGTGTTTCTCTCTTTGCAAATAACTTCTATCTCATCTAGGTAAACGTTTGAATTCTTTTCCCAATTTCCTTTTAAAATTAAACGTTTTATTTGGTCTTGTACGTATTTGAACCTGCTCAATGGTATAGAGATTTTTTCATACCCATGCTTATCATCAACATCCATTGAAAGTGAACCGATACCCGGGATAAATAATTTTGGTTTAATGCTGTTTTCTCCCTGATCATAATAAAACTCCAACTGAGATAGTTGTGGATCATAATAGCTAATATCAAGATTGATGTCGCCTATAACTGCCCTTTTCATTTTCCCGTTTCCTTTAATAACAAGATGTCCTTCCCCTTTAAAAGGCTTTTCGTCTGACTCCAGTAGTCCGGAAAGAGTTCCCCTTGTCAATGAATCGTTAAATATAATGGCATGATTTGGCTTACCTGAATAATATTGCAACCCCACTACAGCACTGGACCTATAACCATTTTCTGATAGTGCTGTAACTAAAAATTTTGTAACACCATGATCCACCTTTATATTTCGAATATACCATGGGTTATGGGAATAGAGTATACCGCCTTTTCCTTTAAGATTGCTCCAGAAAAGTCGTTTCAGTGGTGAATTAAAAGATACCTGTCCTGAAATATTTGCCTCAGGGGTCGGCAATTGATATATATTGTCATTTCCATTTGGGTTTTCAAATGAAATCTTTGGTAAGTTTGTTTCTTGTTTATCATGAAATACATTATATATAAAATCGGCAAGTTTTGGTCCAATGAGCATATTTGATATTGGGTTGGGATGGGAATTCTTCTCATTAGGATCGCTTTGGTATTCTTTTTTTAATATCCCGGTTTTTGGATCAGCCAATAAATTAAAATAATCAAATACAAAAAGATTCCTGCGCCCATTCAAATACTCTTTTGATTTTAGCCACTGTGCAAATTTCTGAGCGCGTTGTGATTCGCGGCGGTTTGTAACCTTTGGATGCAACGGCGGCTGGGTCATAATAATAAAAATCTTACTATAATATTTATCAACATTTTCTCTAATTTTGAGATAGTGTCGTTTATAATTGTAAAGAGACCTTCTTTTTGGATTAGACTTATCCCTCTCAAGGTTATCAGGCTCAATTTTATTCGTTGGAAAACATGATTTAAACAGTATAATATTATAATTTTTTAATATTATACTAAGAGGGTTCTCACTTGATGGATTAAGGCTGAAAAGCTCGGCAAATCCGTCGGGATTCGTATTATTGTCTGGAATCCAATAACATCCAGCAGGATCACCGTTTCCGTCTCTAAGACCATGCTTGGAATGATTATACCCATGATCCCAAAATTCAAATCCAGCTTCTGTTAAAATATCACGAATATTGCTATCTCGTATCAATCCTTCGCCAACTGAATGGTGAAGGAAAAGAATTTTAGGTTTTTCTGATGAATAAGCCGTATAAGAAAAAACAATGGTAATAAATACAGAAAATAAATAAATGTAAAAATTCTTACCCATCAACTTCGCCAACAGCATTTCAAATGTAATGTCATTAAAAATATCCCAAAGCCTTTAACTTTTCTTTAATATCCTCATCCAAATTCATATTTTTTTCTTTTTCCATATCCACTTTTTCAAAAGAATCATACCATATAAAAAGTTCCTTCTCGAGGTCTTTAGCCACACCGGCTTCTTTAGATATCAAATTAGATTGTTCGTTAGGATCATTCTGAATGTTATATAATTCATGTTGTTTGTCTGAAGACCATATGTATTTATATTGTTTTGATCTGACGGTTAAAAATTGCTTATCATATACAGAAAAGTCAAAATCAGGATATGTATTTTTAAACTCATTCTTTGGGCGTTCACACTCAGAAAAGACATACTTATAATCAACATCACCATTTCCAATCGGTAACGACTCTTCTTGCATCTGATTCAAAAAAATTTCATTTTTTATTCCCAACAAACTCATAATCGTTGGTGGAACATTTATTAGAGATGCCTGACTGTCAATTATCCTTCCCCGATTGATTGTATCCGGCAATTTTAAAATTATTGGTATTTTGATTAACTCATCATAAATACAATAGGAGTGATGCATGAGATTATGTTCACCTATCATATCGCCATGATCTGATGTAAGCAAAATCAATGAATTATTATATATATCTTGTTGTTTAAAAAATGCTAACAACTCACTTACCTTGTAATCCAAGTATGCAATTTGGGCGTTGTACAGCATTCTCAATAATATAAAATCCTCTTCTGTCATATCAATTGATCGTGTAAGATATTTCTGCCTGTCCTGGTTAAGCGTTTTGATTCTGCTCCTTTCTGTTTTATTCACAAATAGTTTTAGATATTTTCTGGGAACATTTTCATAAGGAGCATGAGCCTCCATGTAATTCAGGAACATAAAAAATGGTTTGTCTGTCTTTTTCCGTTTAGTTATAAAACTTTTTACATAATTATTTGTCACACTCGCACCACAATCTAATGCGCCTTTGGTCCATTTTACAAAATTGGGCATCACCCTTGCTATTTTTCTCTTTGGATAAGGTTGCCCCTCCGACACCTTAAACCCTCTGGAGAGGCCGAAATCTTTGATAGATATAAAACCATTATTGGAAAAAGAAAGAGTGTCATATCCGGCTAAACTCAATACTTCTGAAAGCGTCATCAGTTTTTCATCAAGATATCGGTGTAAATTCAATGCACCATGAACTGACGGATAAGTACCGGTAAAAAGACTCGCGTGAGATGGAATTGTCCAGATCGCAGGAGAAACCGCATTTTTATAAAAAATACTATCATTGCAGAAGTCATTAATATGGGGGGTTGTTGTTTTATCATAACCATAGCAGGACATATCTTTTGCCCGCATTGTATCCAAGAGTATTATAATGACATTGGGTTTGTTCAAAATCGCTCCTTTATTCTATACATAAATTCTAACGACAATAAGCAAGAGGTATTTTAAATTTTTGCAATAAATATTTTATCGGTATAAATAAGTTCTTTCATAGTCCCCATATGAACCACCAAGAGCTGATAAAAGAAGTTCAACAGCAAGTTCAGAAGTTTGATTTCTAATATCCATTAATGGATTAATTTCGATGATATCGATGGATCTTATAACATTCTTTTTACCAAGCGTTTCCATAATATATGAAACTTCACGATATGATAACCCTCCCCTTGAGGGTGTTTAGTACTGCACAAGCTGTATAAAATCAACCATTTTCAATCTACGTTTTTTCATTTCAACCCACAAGCCCTTACTAAAATCCCCCAGAATTTACCTGCAAATTATTTTTTTTCATATTTTTTCATTTTTCCCTGGCGTCCACCATTATTATTTGCTATACAATTCTATATGGAAGAATTAATCATCAGAAAAAGAAAAATCACACCACAAGATTTAGAGTTTATCCAATCTGTTGTTTATGAGCATTGGGACAAAGGCAGAACTCAAATTTCTAAAATCCTGTGTATAAAATGGAACTGGACTCAACCCAATGGTCGACTCAAAGATATGGTCTGCCGAGAAGTCTTTTTGACCCTCCATCGAAAAGGTCTGCTTGATTATCCTCCCCCTGTCCATGACGGCAATAATGTTAAAAAAACAGTTCCAAAAATACAAATAATTCAAAAATCCATTAAGTGCAATCTTGCAGACCTTGACCCTATCCGGATTAAGATGATTCGAAATACCAATCACGAGCCACTTTACAACAGTCTTGTGGACCAGTTTCATTACCTTGGATACTCTCAGATTGTTGGCAATCATCTCAAATATATGGCTTTTTCCAGTAGCACACCCCTTGCCTGCATTGGATGGGGGTCTGCTGCCTGGGCGGTCCAATCCAGAGAAAAGTTCATTGGCTGGACAAAGCCTGTTAAAAATCAAAACCTTCATTTTGTTATAAATAATACCAGATTTTTAGTTTTACCCTGGGTAACAGTCAAATGTCTTGCTTCCAAGGTTTTGTCGTTGAACATTAAAAGAATATCTGATGACTGGATCAAAATTTATAATTATCCTTTATATATGCTGGAAACTTTTGTTGAACAGGACCGGTTTAAAGGGACTTGTTACAAGGCTTCCAACTGGATACGTGTAGGAGAGACAAAAGGGACGTCCAAAAAGGGAAATAAACATCTGAAACATGGCAAGATAAAAGATGTTTACCTTTATCCGCTTGATAAGAACTTTAAAGGGATGTTGAGGAATGACACCGTTTGATAAATTCAATATCAGTAGTGTCAGTAAAAAACTCAATAAAATTAATGTTAAAATTTCAGAAGCCAATTATAAACCTTTTCCTTGTCTCATTCTTCTTTCAAATTACAGGTTTAAAAAACGATTTGTAAAAATCCTGCCCAATGGTGATATCCAGGGTGGGTTTACAAAAATGATTGCCTCTTTGATTGATTTTTCTTTTATCCGGTCTATGACTGCTTTTTGTTACAGCATTAAAAGCCCGCCTGCATACGATCCTGTCTCTCTTTTTCTTCTGGAGCTGTTCAGGTATATTGACCGGCATCAAAATATGGATAACTTCCTTGAAGTTCTGAGAGATAAAGATAGGGGTAGAGCTTATCGCAGGTATAGCGGACTTTCTGACTCTATACCCACCAAGGGAACCTTTTCTAATTTTAAAGCAAGGCTTGGTGTCAAATTATACAATAAAATCTTTCATATTTTTGTTAATATTTTTTATCAGCTTCAAATGATTACCTTCAAAATTATTGCCCATGATGGAACCTTATTCCCGACCCGGGCAAGATATAAAGGATGCACCTGGTTTTCTGATAAATGTTCATGTATTGATATCCATGATATTATTTTCAGGGTAAAAAGGCAGATCATGTATCGGCTGAATAATCTGAACAAAGTCAATCTTGAAAAAGCCTTCCGGATCAAATGGGAATGTCCTTTTATTCCTGAAAAAATCATGAAAAAGCCTCCCAAAGTAGAAGTACTTTCCATGAAGCTTGGGTATGCTGACGAAAACCTGTCTCAAAATCAAATCCATACTGCCATGCTTTTTGGTGTAAAAGAAGAACTTGATAAGCATGGAATGGTTATTAATGTCATACGTTCAAATCTCTTTGAAGTTGATCTATGTGAAGGGCATGCCAAGTTTTGCTGTCCTAAAATCCCCAAGGATACTGATGCCAGAATTGGGGTCAGGCGGGATCCCCAAAATGCCAGCAGGAAACAGAAAATATTTGGATATAACCTTGTTCTTTCGACCTCTGTTGAGCTTGACCTTAAACTGGAGCTCCCTGTAGCAGCAACAAACATCTCTGGTAATGGTGAAGAAGGTAAAAAAATCATTACCAATACAGAACAGATTAAAGCCCACCATGGCAGTGTTACAAAAATTGATATTGCTGATGCCAAATATGATATCATTAAAAACTACACCTGTTTAAGGAAAAATGGCTCTATTCCCATTATTGATTATAATAAACGAAATGAAAAATTAACTGCTGATGCTCTCAGAAACCGTGGGTATGATCAGAACGGCTGGCCTTTTGCCACCTGTGGTATCCCCACAAAGCCCAATGGATTTGACAGGAAACACAAACGCCACACTTTTTGTTGTTTTAAGCAATGTCTTGATTTGAAAGCTGCCGGTATTAAAAATATCCAGAAAGACTATGATATTGGTTCATGTGCATCTGTTAAAAATAAAAACGGATTTTCTAAACATACATATATAAAGGATAATCCAAGGCTTGTTAATGAAATACCCCGGGGAACTAAACGGTTTAAAATGCTCCAAAAATGTCGTTCTGCCTCAGAAAGAGTGAACAGTGTCATAAAAGAAGACTTGAAGATCATTGACAAACCTATTGTATATAATAAACAGAGAGCTGATATCCTTGCCCAGATTGCAGCCATTGCCCTGCTTCTGTATAGAGCTTTTGCATTCATTGTCAAAATATCCATGCTGTTTGCAAAGTATCGGTCATCTAAAGATCCGGCCATTGCCAGACAATTACAACCTCATGATGTCCCACAGTCCATTTTGTCACTTATCCAAAGGGAATGATCACTTGTATGTGGTCTATCGTACCTGTTTTTAAGGGTCTATTCATGACTCAACGTCTTTTTATTGCCAATTGAAATTTTCTCCAATGTTTTTTTGTCTGTTTTTTTTCCTGACCGCCTCTTTTTTACTGATATTTTGTTGAATGTACGATTGAAACTTTAATTTTTGCTGTGTTTGCCTGAAAGTACTGGGTTTTAATGGTAGTATTAAACACCCTCTCCCCTTGAAATAATACCAGTACCTGGAGCTATCAGAGGATCAAGAACATCTATATCAAAGCTCAAATGGACGGCATCACAGCTTTTTAAAACGACATCCATAGCCATATCCATTATTTGAACAATTCCTCGTTTGGCGATGTCAAACGTTGTAAAATATGTTATGCAATTATCATCTAAAAATTTTTTTTCACCCTTATCAATATCTTTAGCTCCGATAATGCAAACATTTTCTGGCGCAACTTTAGGGCTAAATTGCGCGCAATTGACAAACTTTGGGTAGCCAAATCCTAAAGAGATGGCAATAGTCATTCCATGCACATTGCCGGTCGGGCTAGTTTCAGGAGTGTTGGCATCAGAATGGCAATCAAGCCACAGTAATCCAAGTTTTTTACATTGTTTGGCAGCACCGGCAATACTTCCAATTGCGGCACTATGATCCCCCCCCCCAGAACAATGGGGATATAACCTTCATCTGTGGACTGGGCCACCAAACTTGCTAATTCCTCTGAAATTCTTGCAATTTCCTCAAGTGGGGTATCCACTTTACTGACCTAATGTTATTATCAGAGGATGAATTACAAGAACTCACATCCAATTGGAGGAATAGATTATCCTCGAACCCTACAAGAATTTGATGAGTGGTTTTCATCTGAAAGTTCTTGTCTCGATTTTCTTCAAAAGCTACGGTGGTCTGAAGGATTCAAATGCCCTGTATGCGGAGGTCGCAAAGGATGGTCAATGAATACAGGATTGATTCGTTGTGCTACTTGCCAGCATAAAATATCTGTTATTGCAGGGACAATGTTCCATGGTACCAGAAAACCTCTTAGGTTGTGGTTTCAAGCAATATGGTATGTAACAAGTCAAAAATTCGGAGGCAATGCTTTAGGACTGTAGCGAATTCTTGGCTTGGGCAGTTATCAAACCGCTTGGAGTTGGCTTCATAAAATGCGACGAGCTATGGTACGACCTGGGCGTAGTTTACTGAACGGAATAGTTGAGGTCGATGAGACTCTCATCGGTGGAGAAGAACATGGGGGTAAACGTGGCAGAGGTGCTGGTCGAAAATCCGTTGTTGTTATTGCTATCGAAGTTCATGAGCCAAAAGGATTCGGGAGAGTAAGGATGCGACGAATCACTGATGCATCTGGGGAGAGTCTAATTCCATTTAGGGGGGTGGTCGGTTAGCTCCACC
>JAGLHT010000057.1 GCA_023143455.1 Desulfobacterales bacterium | reverse complement strand
GCCAACAGTTTTAATTGCACCCCCTATAAGACTGTAGTTCGCATCATTTCGAAAAGAAAAGTAACCCCCATAAATCTCAAAGAGATAAAAAAAAGAACCGGATTTAAGGATGCCCAGATCAAAAACATTATCAGGCAGGCAAAGCAGCAAGGAATAATTAAAAATCAAGGTCGGGGTTTATACATTAAAGCCTGATCTGTCTTAAATTAATACTAAAAATGCTGCTCGCTTCATTTGTCAGCCTCCTTTGATTATATTTATATTACATAGATATCAATGATTCACTTTGATATCTTCTTCTAATACTTTTAGTGTCATGTAATCATCATATCATTCATTTTTTTAAAAATAAAAAATTTAAACGGGTACCGACGGAAACCTTGATTTGTCAGTATGAGGATAAAACTTAGCTCCGGAAAACATGTTCATGAATTCTGCATTAACATTAAGTTCAATGTATGTGATGCTCTTTCTTATCTTGCCTGCTTCATCAAAAGCAGCTCTGTCAATTAATAGTTTTGTAGCTCCTCCTAATGATGAGTTACCAAGAACTTCAAACTTATCTCTTTTTATATCAGGCAGCATACCTATGGATATTGCTGATTCAGGATTAATAAAAGATCCAAAAGTTCCTGCTACATAGAACTTTGCAAGATCATCAAAACTCAAACCTGCTGTATTACATACAATAACTTCAAGAATTGTGTACATGGCAGCTTTTGAACTTGTAAGAGAATTTAAATCCACCTGACTTATGCAGATATTATCACCAGTACCTGAATCTTCTTTGTCAACAATTATAAAATAATCAATGTCATATTTATTAAACAATCTGCCATTACAATTAGTTTTTATAAATTTCCCTCGGATATCAATCTTTTTGCTAAGAAAAAGAGCTGCTGCAAGGTCTATCATGCCTGATCCACAAATGCCTACAGGAGTCTTGTTTTCAATTGTTGTAAACTCAAGCTTATTTGTATCTTTATTAATACTTACTTTGTCAATAACACCCGGGGCAGCTATCATGCCAATATCACTTACACCACCTTCAAGAGCTGGACCTGCTGCCCCTGCACACGCTACAAGCCAATCTTTGCACCCTACAACGACCTCGGCGTTTGTTCCCACATCAACCATAATGCAAGGCTTTTCAAGTTTATTTAAGTTGCAATAAAGTATACCGGAAATCAAATCACCCCCAAAATAGCTTCCAATATTGGGGAATAAAAAACAAACTGCATTTGGATTTAGATTCAAACCAACCTTATCTGCTTTTAAAGTATCAGGTATATTAATACATGGAATATATGGTTCTCTGATTATTCCTGATGGCTCGACACCCAAAAACAAATGTGTCATGCTTGTGTTGCCGGCCCCGGAAAAAAGATATATATCCTCTGCTTTACGATCTATCTTTTTACAAAGGTCTGAAATATTTGAGTTAAAACCTTGAATCAAAAGATAAGAAAGCTCTTCAAGCCCTTTTTGATCTTTTGCATAATGGATTCTTGATAGCACATCAGGTCCAATTGTTATCTGGGGATTATCAAAACCTTTTTCAATTAAAACCTGTTTCGACTCAAGATCAACAATTCTTATTACAACTCTTGTGGTGCCTATATCAGCTGCAACACCCAGAAACAGCTGGTCTTTATCTTCTTTTGCAATATCAACAAGAATCCATCCAGCAAGATCTCGAAAAATAACAGCCTTAATTTCATGGTTTGATTCTCTTAAGATATGAGGAATCTTTTTAATAATATCAAAACAAATTTTTATATTATTGATTTTAAAATTATCTTTTAAAGCCTGCTTTATTCTTTCTACATCAGCTGTATTGTTCTCAAGGCTTGGTTTTGTTACTTTCAGATTTAGAACATAACCATTATCATCTGCTATATCCATCATTTCTTCTTTAATGCTTCAAGTTTCTGTTTTAGCTTTGGAAACGAGTTAAGATCAGTATGGGGAAGAAAAAGAGAAGCCATGTAATGATCCATATAAGATGGCGTTTCAGCAAGTTCAAAATTTGTCATCATATTTACAACCTTGCCAACATCTTTTCTAAGCCTGTTTGTAAGTCCATTCATTTTACATCCCAGCAATGAACCATTCCCAAGATATGTTACTTTGTTAAGGTCTGTTTCAGGAAGAAGCCCGATTGTCATTGCGCTTTCAAGATCCACATAACTTCCAAAGCCTCCTGCAAGTATTATCTGTTCAATGCTGTCTATTGTAAGCCCCACTTCCTCAAGAAGTGTATGTGCAGCACTATACATTGCGCCTTTTGCCCTAATAAGGTTATCAATATCAGTTTCTGTAATTGCAATATCTCTATCAATCTGTGTTGTATCTTTAAATGCAATTACATATTCCCAGACATCATCTGTTTTTCTAATTCTTTCAGTATCAAGTTCCCGGTTAAATTTACCACCGTTGTCAATAACACCTGTTTCAAAAAGACGTGCAACCATTGTTATCAAACCTGATCCACATATACCTTTTGCTTTAACATTCCCAACAGTGATAAGCATTGGTTCAAAGGTTACAGGATCCATGGAAAAATCTTCAATTGCCCCCTTTGTAGCTCTCATACCAAATTTTATTCCACCACCTTCAAAAGCAGGACCGGCTGAAGCTGCGGTACAAGCCATCCAGTCTTTATTCCCGACAACTATTTCTGCATTTGTTCCGATATCCATAAAAAGAGTAAGCTTTTCAGATCTATACATTCCAGAACCCATGATACCTGCAACAATATCCCCGCCAACATAGCTTGAGGCACCAGGATATACCAGAATAACTGCATGGTTTCCTAAATCGATATCAAGGTCAGAAGCTCTGAATGGTGGATACATAACCGATGCAGGAACATATGGTGCAAGCCTTATATATCGTGGATTGATTTTAAGTAAAATCTGAGTCATTGTTGAATTACCAGCAAAAGTAACACTTGTTATTTCATCTCTCTTTATTCCGGCTTTTTTTATTAATTTTTCAAGTATTTTATTAATTGTTCCAATTACTATTTTATGGAGCTTTTCAAGCCCGCCCTCTTTGTCTGCGTAAACAATCCTTGTTATAACATCTTCTCCATAACTTATCTGCGGATTGAAATCACCAAACTGAGCAACGACTTCACCTGTATTAACATCAAGTAATTGTCCATACAAAGTTGTTGTACCTATATCAAGTGCAACTACAAAATTACTGTTGGTTGTATCTCCCGGCTCAATATTAATAATCTGGTTCCTGCCATCTTCTCTAACTGGTCTTATTATAGTAACAGTAACATTGAAATCACCCTCTCTTAAAATATCAGGAATCTTTCGTAAAAGACTAAGCCCTGTTACAAGTCGATGCTCATCATGATTAACTCTTAATTCTTGAATTATTCTTACAACATCCGGGATATTGTTTTCTGCAGATGGTTCCTCCAGTTGAAGAAAAATTTTTTCCACTGGTGGGATAAAAAGACCCTCTTCTTTAAGCTGGTCAATATTAAATTGACCTTCTTTTGCGTTTTGTCGTTCAGATGTCCTGAAATTTAATCTGCTTGTATCCATTTCAGATTCTACGGGTACTCTCACAACAAGATCAGATTTTACTTTTGAACGACAGGCTAATCTGTATCCTTTTTCTTGATCTTCATCAGAAAGATGCTCTGAAATTCCGCCTTCAATACTACCTTCTTCAATAAGGACTCGGCATTTCCCACATACTCCTTCGCCGCCACAAGAGGCATTTATATGAACTCCTGTTTCCATGGCAGCTCTGATAAGACTTTCCCCGTCAGCAACTTTAATCTCTCTATTATGGGGTTTAAAAATTATTTTATGTGTCATAAGACCCTCTTGGTTTATTAATATTCAAATATAGGTCTTATATAACTTGCCAATACCTTTTGATCAAGTATGAATATGCTTTTGTCAGGGTAAAAATTTAAGAATCGGATCATTATGATTATCCAGGTGTAATCCTGGCGCATGACCGCAATCAGGAATAGTGATAACCTTCATTTTGGAATTGATGGATTCCATTTTTTTACAATGTCTTTGGTAAGTACATCTGACAAAAGTCCATGCAGCATTGAATGACTCAACCGTCTTGATAACCGGAGAGAGCGGAACAGGCAAGGCGCTTTTCTCCCAGGCAATTCATAATGCAAGCCCAGGCAAAAGTCATTTATCAGGTCCTTGCCAAAACAAATTACAACAAGGTAAAAACTGCAAAATTGCGATTTCCTTGATGATCAGAAAGTTATCCTTGGGCTTCGAGCAGAAGAAATCACGCCGGTGGATAATAACACCACACTTTCGAAGTATACTGATTAAAGCCTAAAAACTTAAAAATATTAAGTGCCTATTACCCTAACATTAAAAGGCTTGTATGATTAATCCAAAACTGTTCGTATTGTTTTTGCAATTTTTAATAACGAAACTGGTTTCATAATATATCCGTCAATCCCAAGTTGTTTGGCTTTTTCTTCGTCAATGAGTGAACTGTGGCCTGTACAGATAATAACTGGGATATCCGATCGAATTTCTTTTACTTTTTCAACCAATTTTGTTCCGGTCATCTGGGGCATGGTCATATCGGTTATTACCATATCAAAGTAATTAGGCTTTGCCTTAAACAACTCTAATGCTTTAACAGAATTCAATATCGTTTCAACCCGATAACCAAGTCGTTCAAGAAGTTGCTTAGTCAGATCTGCAATGGATTCTTCATCATCAACAAATAAAATCGTTTCTGTACCATGAGGGATTTCATCTGTCGCCTCAATTTTAACTTCAGGTTTTTCATCAATTACCGGAAAAATAATATTGAATATTGTGCCTTTACCTGGTTCGCTGTCAACTGAAATAGCACCATCATGATTATTAACGACCCCATGTACAACTGCTAACCCCATTCCTGAACCATCCCCAATCCCCTTGGTAGTAAAATAAGGATCAAAAATTCGGTCATGGATTTCAGCGGCAATACCTGACCCTGAATCGCTTATAGTAATTTTGACATGATTACCGGCTGATAATTTGGTAAAATTATCTATTGATTCTTCATTTAAATAAATCTTTTCTACAATAATTTTTAAAACACCACCATTCTCTTGCATAGCCTGGGATGCATTTAAGCATAGATTCATCATAATCTGATTGATCTGAATCGGGTCACCAAGTATCGTTATATCAGAATCCGGTAGTTGTTTTTGAATTTCTATAGTGCTTGGAATTGATGAACGCAAGAAATCCAGCGCATCCTTAATAACTATAACAATATCGATCAGTATCAATTGCTGATCAAACTGGTGACTGAAATTGAGCAATTGTTTTACAACTCCGGCTGCCCTGAGGCTGGCAGATTTAATCTCTTCAAGGTTGGAATACACAGGGTTCCCTTTAGATATATGTTCAAGTGCCAGCTCAGTGTTACCGACAACCATGTAAAGCAAATTATTAAAATCATGGGCAATACCTCCTGCCAGCGTGCCGATTGATTCCATTTTGTGTGCCTGACGCAATTCATCTTCCATGTTTTTTAAGTCTGTAAAATCCGTAGCAATCTGTAACCGCACATACCTTCCGTTTGTCCACTTTATGGCACGATCCTGGGTAATATACCATCTTTGGGTAATTGGATTTTCTTTATTCCAAACGTGAACTCCTGTGAGCTCTCCATTTTCATCCAGCAACTTTCTGTTATTACAATAGGAACAAGGACTTAAAGAATTATGAAAGGCTGCATAACAAGGTTTACCGGTAAGATCAGCCCTAAATACTTCCTTCATATAGCTATTCATAAATAAAATTTCATGGGTATCAATTTCTGAGACATAAATGGTTACGTCTATCCCATCTAAAGCAGTAGCCAATATTCAATGGTAGGAAAAAGTGTTACTATATACTTTTCTCCATGCGTGGTTATTATAATCCCTATCAATAAACAGAATATACCAAAATACAAAGTAGATTTATCATTTCTACGAGACCAAAAAAGACCAAGATGATAAAACCCAATAATACATATTGTTCCAAAAAAAAAGAGAAAATCACAAGTTTCCTTTCTCTCATTGAGTTTAATATTGAAGGTTTACCCAGGAAAACAGGCGCCCACATTCCACCCATTCTATAATGGAAATTAGATACGTGAATGATAATGTCAAATGATTCTGAATTGTTTTCAAATCCTACAACCTTTGGAGAATAAAAAGGAGTGGTCTCTTTTGCATTTTTTCCGGGGATCCCAGTGGAAAGGAGAAGGTCATTATTTATATAAACTCTGAAAGCAGATGACATGTCTAGAAATTTAAGACCAAGAAGTTGTTGTTTTTCTCCTTAAAGGACTCTCGCTCGATAGGTAGCAAAGCCAAGACCTGGTAAATTTTCCCCTTTATTAACAAAATCATTCCAGATTCCTGGCACACCAATATATACAGGTTCTGAATCAGAATTATTATCAATAAATTCATCTGGCAATTTATGTTCTTTCCAATAAAATTCCCATTGCCCTTTTAGGTTTACAGCTCCGTTTTTATCAAAATCCCAATCTCTTAAATCAATGACACCTTTTTCAATTTTTGGGATACGATTAGAAGATTCTATATTTTGGCATGACCCTAAAAGCAGGATACCAATAATAAACAAAAACAGATAAACATTGATTTTCTTTAATTGATTTCGCAAATTGATCCTAAAAACTTATCAATAAAATTGGTATACAACAAAT
Organism: Desulfobacterales bacterium; assembly: GCA_023143455.1. Classification (GTDB taxonomy): domain Bacteria; phylum Desulfobacterota; class Desulfobacteria; order Desulfobacterales; family Desulfobacteraceae; genus JAIOSM01. Next base: position 9,656 of record JAGLHT010000057.1, on the reverse strand, counting down.
TATGACACAAAATAAACAAATCGTCAAAGCAGGTTGAATTAATTTACGATATTTGATAGGTTATTTGCAATATAAAAAAACTTTTTATTAAAAACTGTTGCAAAAATAATTAGATTCGAATATTTAATGCCACTTGTTAAAAAATTATAAATCATATATCTGGAAAATATTAAACAATCAAATTTCTAATAATGACAGAACTATTATTGGAAGTAAAAAAAGGAGGGCTAACAACTATGGGAAATGAAGATTACAGTCTATACAGTGGTGGACTTAAAGGCGCAGAAGAAACTTTTGGTGAAACAGCTGAAAAATATGGAGTCAATGAAGTGACTTTCACATTTGAAGGGCATAAGCTTGCGCGAGAGAAGAACCTTACCATACTAAGCAACGATGAACTAAAAAGAGGTGATATCAGTATGGAGATAGTATCTGCAAGAATGGACAGAAGGTATGCAAAGGCAGATAAAATCAGAAAAGTCTTTCAGGTTATCTTCCATATGGTTAATAAAGGGTATCAGGTCTTTGCAATTGGCTGGATTCAGCCTGATAATACAATTAAAGGCGGAACCGGATGGGGAATCGAGCTTGCGAAATTCTTTAATAGGCCGGTAAGTGTTTTTGATCAGGGGACAAACAAATGGTGTACCTGGAGCGGAAATGAGTGGGCAGAAGATAAACCAATAATCTCTAGTAAAACTTTTTGTGGTACTGGTACCAGAAATATTTCAGAAGAAGGTAAAAAAGCCATTGAAGATCTTTTCAGCCGTTCTTTTGCGTAAATAAAATAAAAATATCAATTGAGCCTGTTGGGCTATTGAAGCGTAACTCAACAGGTTTAACTCCCACATTTCTTAAAAATCATTGTATCTTTTTTCTGATTTCAGAAATTACCCCAAGATGATCAGGCCATGGGCAATATCCAAAGTTAGGACTTTCAGCACTGTATTGTTATTTAAACTCTATGTGTTATTTAATATACCCCCATTTTTTTAGACTATTATAAGCGTGCTCTGCATTTTCTCCTTGTTGCACTAAATTCAAGTATTTTTTGTAATTATTTGCTGCATTTTCAGTTTGCTTCATGCCTTCCTGGGAGAATCCTTTGAAAAAAATTATATGGGGATTACCCGGAAGATGGTTTTCATATTTTTCAAATTGATTATATGCTGTATTAAATTTTTTAAGCTTTAAGTTTGCCATCCCTGACAAATGATAAGCCTGGACCTCGGATTTATATATCCTACTGGCTTTTTTTGTATAACGTAAAGCTTTTAAAGGTTTTTCCTGAATAAGCAAACACTTTGCCATCATTATATTGGCTGTGTAATCATTACCAGCGTTTTTTAAGGCTTTTTGATAAGAGTCTTGAGCTTTTGAATATTGCTTTTTCATAATATAAGCATCGCCTTCCTGCATTTGTTTAATGGCAGGCTTCATTTTTCTTAAAGGAGCTATATTATCCATATATTTATCTTTGTTCAAAGGATAATTTTTTGAATATGTATACTTGGTATCTTCCTTTTTAACTGCTTCGTCATATCTTTCTGAACTCATTGGATGGGTTGAAAAAAGCACCTCAACAGTAGATGGTTTTTTTTTATGCATGGAATTTAACATGTGCATAAGCCCTACAAAACCTTTGGAAGGATAGCCTGCTTTTACCATGTATTCATTACCAAGAGAATCTGCCTCTCTTTCATTATCTCGTGAGTAATATGAAAGCAGCATTCCCTGACTCAACATTCCAAGTTGTTGTGCTATTTCACCTGCTGAGTCACTTTTTAAACCTGCAGCTATTGAAAGTCCGCCAACTAATAAAGATGCCAGGCTGCCTTTTGACATCTGTTGTGCTGAATGTCTTGCATTAACATGACCAAGCTCGTGACCAAGCAGGGCTGCAAGTTCGGCTTCATTATCAAATTCCAGTAAAATCCCACGGGTTACAGCAATACTACCACCAGGGAAAGCATATGCATTTATATATGTTGCGTTTACACACTTAAATCTGTAAGGCATATCAGATCGATGTACATTTGCTGTAAGTTTTTTCCCCACTCTACTGATGTACTGATTTAGTTTGGAATTTTGATAGACTCCATAATCAGCGGAAAATTGATGGGGTGATTGACTATTATCAATACTGATCTCCTGATCCCTTGTAACCATCATAAATTGATTTTTACCTGTTACAGGATTTACAGCGCACCCTGATAAAATTGGAAGTAGAGATATCCCTGTAAGACTTATGCCAGTATATAAAGAGTGTCTTATAAATTGTCTTCTTGTAATATTGTTATGAAATATCAAATCATTCATTGGATTGCCCCTTTTTATAATTTAAGTAAAGAATAAATATATTCTGCATTTTGTATTGAGTCAAATAATTTAAAAAGAGATTGCAATTTTTATTATTTTACTTGACGAATGAGGTATCAATTTTTATAAGAAGATAGGAAAAAATATAAAACTTAGGAAAAAAAATGGGACAAATTGATTTGTTAAAACTTGAAACTATTGTTGGCAAAAACAATGTTAAAGCAGACCCGGCAGACCTTTACATCTATGGGTCTGATTCTTCAGTGCACACTGCTATGCCATGGGCTGTTGTAAGACCGGAGAACACGGAACATGTTCAAGGCATCGTTAAATATGCAAATTCAAATAAAATCCCCATCATAACAAGAGGGGGCGGTTCAGGTATGTGTGGACAAGCTGTACCTGTTAACGGCGGGATTATTCTTGATATGAAACAGATGAACCGGATTCTTGAAATCAACATGCCTGATGTCTATTGTCGTGTTGAGCCGGGAGTTGTAGATGATGACCTCAATATGGCATTAAAACCTTATGGAGTGTTTTTCCCCCCTACCCCTGCTTCAAGCCGTATTGCAACTATTGGCGGAGAGATAGGAAATAATGCAAGCGGAGTACGCTCAGTTAAATATGGCGCTACAAGAGATGCTGTTCTTGGGATGAAAGTTGTAATGGCTAATGGTGAAGTTGCCGATTTTGGTGCTTTTACCCGGGTTGAAGCATCGGGGTATCAGATGCATAAGCTTATTATCGGATCAGAAGGAACATTAGGTATTGTTGTTGAAGCGACTTTAAAATTTGTTCCCATCCCGGAATTTAGGTGCCTTGGAATTGCAAATTTTGACAGCATTAAAGATGCAGGCAAGGCAATAGGAGAAATAATGGCATCAGGAGCAAATCCTTCCATGCTTGAGCTTGTTGACAGTATTGCCATTAAAGCAGTTAATAAAACAATGGACTTAGGGTTAGCTGAAGTTGATGCAGCTCTTTTATACGAAGCAGATGGGATGGTAGTTGAAGCTGTTGATTATGAAATTAATAAAATGCAGAGAATCTGTAAAAAACATAATGGTAAAGACCTTAAAGCCAGCTATGACGCTGCTGAAAGAGCAAAAATATTCATGGGAAGAAAAAAACTCTTTCCTGCACTGTCCAAGTATGATGAAAATCTTGCGAGCACTTCTCTTGCAGATGATATGGCTGTGCCTTATTCAAAAATGGCTGACATGGCAGCTAAGATCCATGAAGTAGCTAAAAAGAATGATATTGTTATGACAGCTTATGGTCATTGTGGTTCAGGATGTATGCATACAAAAATATTAATGGATACAAACAGAAAAGATCAATGGGCATCGGCAAAAAAAGCAATTACTGAAATTTATGAATATGTACGGTCAGTTAATGGAACAACAAGTGCAGAGCATGGCATTGGAATATCTAAAGCTGAATCTTTTAAAATTGAGAAAGCAAATTCTCTCGACACATTAATAAAAATCAAACAAGCTCTTGACCCAAATAATATTCTAAACCCGGGGAAAATGATGCAGGCTGCTGAAGACTGGGTAACTGCGACTGATTTGCGATACTCTATCAAAAGCTAATAAAAAAGGTACAAACAATGGAAAACAAACCAATGAAAACTGACAACCTGAAAAAATGGGATAAAACCCTTGCAAGCTGTATAAGATGCGGTTATTGTTTTGAGCACTGTCCATTATCCAAATATACAAATTGGGAATCTGATAATCCAAGGGCAAAAATAATAATGGCGCATGGACTTTTGTCAGGAGAGCTTGAACCTTCAACCTATATTGCAGAAAAATTATTTTCATGTTTTTTCTGCAAAAGATGCGAGGCAGCATGTTCATCAGGAGTTGAACTTACCCAAATATTTTTAGATGTCCGACGTGATCTTCTTGAAGCAGGATTTGATGTTCCAGGCACAACTTCAATCACTAACGACAACTGTGCTGCCTGCCTTATCTGTGTAAAAGAATGCCCCCATGAAGCAAGATCTATCTTAAATAATGTAGTTGTTACAGATAGTGTAAAATGTCAGAGCTGTGGCAGGTGTGTTGAAGTCTGTCCTGCAAAAGCAGCACATCTTGGCTTAGACTATGGAACCTCAAAAAACGAACTGAATATAGAAGTTTCTGACTATTTAAAGAACAACAAAAATTCAAAAGCAATAATCTTTGCCTGTAACTGGTCATACTTTCCCGATCTTCAATCTTCTATAATAGAAACCAGTGACAACAAAAACTACAAAATTATCGTAAATATGTGCGGTGGCAGACTTGAGAAGGTAACCCTTTTGGAACCATTTTTACATAATGCTCAAGGAGTATTAGTTGCTTGCTGTCCGGATGGAGATTGTGAACACAATGGCAGTGAAGCAGCAAAATCAAATGTGCTTTATATAAAAAACCTTTTACAAAGCATTAACATGGACCCTGAATTAATAAAGCTCGTTCAAATCAAACATGGCGACAAAACAGGGTTTCAAGCTGAAATAGATATATTCATGGAAAAAATACTAGGAAACAAATAATATGAAAGTTGATATACCTTATGATAAAGATGGAAAACAAATTGTAGAAATAAGTGATGAAATAGACATAAGCTTTCTTGAGGCAAATGATGTTGAGATTCAAAATGAAAAAGAAACAATAGCTAAAGCAATTAACAATCCAATTAAGAGTAAAAGCCTTAAAGAATTCTTAAAAGATACAAAAGATGTCCTTGTAATAGTAAATGATGCAACCAGACCAACTCCAACTGAAAAAGTTCTTGACAGCATCTATGATGATTTAAATAAAGTCGATTACAAATTCATAATAGCTACAGGCGCTCACCGTGGCCCAACTGAAGAAGAATTCATACAAATATTTGGTTCTTACTATTCAAAAATTAAAGAAAACATAATAGTACATGATGCCAGGAAAGCAGACGAGATGGTTTACCTCGGTGACTCAAGCAACGGAACACCAATGTATGTACACAAAGCTTCTGCGGCTGCCCACAAAATAATAATAATCTCTTCAGTAGAACCCCATTACTTTGCCGGTTATACAGGAGGAAGGAAGTCGTTCCTTCCTGGTATTGCAGGGTATGATACAATCGAGGCAAATCATAAGCTTGCCCTTAATCCTGCGGCAAAGCCCCTTGCCTTAGATGGCAACCCTGTTCATGAAGATATGATAGATGCCATTAAGACTGTAAAGCAAGATATTTTTTCAATCATGACTGTGCTTGATAAAAATCATAATATTTATGCAACAACAGCGGGACATATTCATGATTCATTTATTGAAGCAACTAAAAAAGCAAATGAAATATTTGCAGCACCTCTAAAAGAGAAGGTCGACATTGTTGTATCTGTTGTAAAATTTCCCCAGGACATTGATCTCTATCAGGCACAAAAAGGGCTTGAAAATGCAAAGCTTGCACTGAAAAAAGATGGGATTATCATCCTTGTTGCCCAATGCAGAGACGGCATTGGCTCTCAAACCTTTGCTGATCTTTTAAGAAGTTGTCAAACACCGGAAGAAACCCTGGAGAAAATCAAGGGAAGCTATGTGCTTGGATACCACAAGGCTGGAAAAATTGCAGAAATAACCACATGGGCACAAATCTGGGCAGTAACAGATATTGAGCCTGGCTTGTTGCCAGGTCTTTTTATTACACCTTTTGATTCCGTTCAGAAAGCAATTGATAAAGCGATTGAACAAAAAGGGAAAAATGCAACAATATTGTTTCTGATGGATGGCGGGTTAATAGTTCCCATGGTTTAATTATTAAAATCAGCTAATATTTAAAAGGCCACGAGTACATGTACATGCGGCCTTTTTTAATCAAACTTTATATTTCATATACTGCTATACAAGTCCATGGTCCAGCATAGCATCAGCAACTTTTACAAAACCTGCAATGTTAGCACCAGCTACATAATTACCCTTAGCTCCATATTCATCTGAAGCATCGACACATGCTGAATGAATGCTTTTCATAATACTCTTAAGTTTTGCATCAACTTCTTCGCGCGTCCATTTTAGCCTCATGCTGTTCTGGGACATTTCAAGACCAGAAACTGCAACGCCGCCTGCATTGGCAGCTTTGCCAGGACCATAGAGGATTTTATTATCCACAAAAAGATTAACGCCATCAGGAGTCGTAGGCATATTAGCACCTTCACTTACAAGAAAACCGCCATTATTGAGAAAATTTTGTGCATCAATGGCATTCAACTCATTCTGAGTTGCTGAAGGAAAAGCACATTGTGCTTTATGATTCCATAGTGGATTATTATCAAATGCGGTGTCAACAGGAGTATAAACAGCCTCAGAATATTTATCAGCATATTCACTGATTCTTCCCCGCTTAATATTTTTAAGCTGCATAATAAACTGAAGTTTTTCAGTTGTGATTCCGCTTTCGTCATAAATATATCCACCAGAATCAGAAACAGTAACAACTTTACCGCCAAGTTCAAGAATTTTTTCTGTTGTAAACTGAGCAACATTACCAGAACCTGATACCAGACAAGTTTTGCCTTTAAGATCTTGGTTCCTTGTTGCAAGCATTTCAGATGCGAAATACACAGAACCATAACCAGTTGCTTCAGGTCTGATCAGACTTCCACCCCAATTAAGACCTTTCCCTGTAAGGATTCCAACAAATTCATTCCTTATTTTTTTATACATTCCAAAAAGGAATCCTATTTCACGTCCGCCAACACCGATATCACCTGCCGGAACATCTGTGTTGTGACCAATATGTCTCTGGAGTTCAATCATAAAAGCCTGGCAGAATTTCATTACTTCAGCATCTGATTTCCCTTTTGGATCAAAATCAGATCCGCCTTTTCCGCCGCCAATTGGAAGTGTTGTTAAAGCATTTTTAAAAACCTGTTCAAACGCAAGAAATTTAAGAATTGAAAGGTTTACTGAAGGATGGAAACGAAGACCGCCTTTATATGGTCCGATAGCACTGTTCATTTCAATCCTGAACCCACGGTTAACATGGACTTCACCTTTATCATCCATCCATGGCACTCTGAACATTATTACTCTTTCAGGCTCTGCTATTCTCTCCAGAATCTTTGCATCTCTATATTCTGGGTTTTTATCCATTACACCTTTAACAGAATCAACAACTTCACTGACAGCCTGTAAAAATTCTTTTTCATTAGGATCCCTGCTTGCTATTTTATCATATACATTGCTCATTTTAATCTCCTGTCCTAAACGTTATTCTTATTATCCAAGTTACTACATTTACTCCCCCTGACAAATTTTATGCCTTAGTATCAAACTCATGTTAGTAAATCAAGTGCGAATCACAAATTATTTACTGAATTTTCCAAACTTAATAAAACCATCTATTTTTATTGGTTTTGCAACATATCCATCCATGCCTGCGGCAAAAAAGAATCTGTACTTTGTAAGGCAGAAGTTAAAAAAATCTCTTTGTTCGTCATTAATATGAGTTCCGGAAACAAGGTCAAGCATACCCGCAACCCCATTTAAAGGCGTACGCATATCAAAATTAGATAACATATTTTAAACACCCCTTTACTCAAGCAAAAGGTAGGCTTTTCAGATTCGGTATGATCTCTTTATTATAAATACTCTGAAACTATTTAATTAGGAATATGCAACATTAATATATTAAGTTATGATTCGTAACAAAGCAAGTATTTTAAAAAAATATAGATTTGCTTACAATATTGATATTCTTCTTGACTCCCGGAGTTGATATTAATATAGATAACTTTAATGAGAATTAAAAATCAAAACAGTGAAAATGGAATACCAAAATAATGGAGTTTTTTTTAATTTTTTTCCCTGGTTCTGGTGTTGAAACATATTTATTCATCCCCCCTCTGGTTGCTTTTGCTGTCTCTTTCTTCACATCAATGGGAGGGGTGTCTGGTGCATTTCTTCTGCTTCCTTTTCAGATGAGCTTCTTAAATTATACAACACCATCAGTCAGTGCCACTAATCAAGTGTTCAACATTATTGCAATCCCAAGTGGTGTTTTACGATTTATTAAAGAGAAACGAATGGCCTGGCCTCTTACCTGGGTTGTGATAATCGGCACCCTACCAGGAGTATTAATTGGAGCAATAATTAGAATAAAATACCTGCCAGACCCTAAAAGTTTTAAATTTTTTGTGGGATTTGTCCTTTTTTATATTGGATTAAAACTCTTAAACGATGTCTTTAAAACAAAAGCTGAAATAACTAACAATAAATCTAAATTTATTGTCACCGATACATCTTTTTCATTAAAATGTGTTGAATTCAAATTTGGTAACCAGAGGTTTTCATTTTCAACCATCGCCGTTGGTATGCTATGTTTTATTGTAGGGATTATTGGCGGGATATATGGAATTGGTGGAGGATCAATTATAGCACCATTTTTTATAACATTCTTACACTTGCCTGTTTATGTGGTTGCAGGTGCTGCATTAATGGGAACTTTTGTTACCTCTGTTGCCGGAGTTATATTTTATCAGATACTTGCTTTTTTCTATCCTGATACTTCTATTGCACCAGACTGGTATCTGGGGATGCTTTTTGGAATTGGAGGCTTTTTGGGAATGTATTTAGGGGCAAAATGCCAAAAATATTTTCCTGCTTTTATTATTAAATCAATACTATGTTTTTGTGTTCTTTTTGTGGCAGCAAAGTATATTTTTGACTTTTTCATATAAAAATAATCAGAGGAGTAAGCATGAAAATAACAAGCTTAGATCAGACAAGTAAAACTATTATGGGTATGGAAGGCGTAAAAGATGTTTTCAAACAGGTTCCTTTATCAAAAGAAGATGGCGCGCCTAATTTTGTTTTCAGAGTCTTCTCAGTTGAACCCGGAGGCCATACACCCTATCACCAGCATCCTTTTGAGCACCTTAACTATGTTATAGAAGGAAAGGGCGCTGTTATATCAGAAAATCAAGAAGAACATCCTATAAAAAAAGGGGATTTTGCACTGATGCTTCCCAATGAAATACATCAGTATAAAAACAAATCAGAAAAAGATCAATTTGTAATGATTTGCGCTGTTCCAAAGGAGTATGAATAAAAACAAGGCTTTTCCCACCAATTTTTGATACTTTTGTTACGATTTCTATTATTTCATCATAATGGATAGGTTGCTTATATTTTATATTCGCTTCAACCACCGCAAAAAAACATTTAAAATCTTCATAGAGCCTTGTAGATGTAAGCCCAACATCTCTTAAATACTCATCTCTTGCCTGATTATAAATATCAAGGTACTTCCCATTATAAATCACACCAGCCATATCAATATAGATATTATGGTTGACACAT
>JAGLHT010000056.1 GCA_023143455.1 Desulfobacterales bacterium | reverse complement strand
ATGCAAATCTAAAAATTTATGCATGCCCTCATTGCAATTGTTGTGGGTGCTTGATTTTACACGGATTTCTTTATGGCTATGATGATACTGATTTTGTCAGACGTGGTCACAGGATTTTCTGTAGCAACAGGAACTTAAGATCTGGCTGTGGAAGAACATTCCCCATGCTCAAATCCAGATTTATAACCTGAAGGTCAGAAACTTAAAGGCTTTTGACAGTTAAATACTTCAAACTTAAGATATAGTTGATTATAGAAGAATTGGAACATTTTTTGTTAATGATTTTGATAAAATAAACACAGTGGCAAATATTTTGTTACAATTTTATACAGCCAGGACCAGCAATTGAACTTCTTCCACCTGTTCTTGTTTCAACCTGGATTTGGGCATTAATACGCTCTTTAAGTGCTGGAACATGGGAAATCACACCAATAATCTTTCCTGCCTGTTGAAGAGAAGAAAGAGTCTCAAGAGCTGTTTCAAGGGCATCATCATCAAGAGTACCAAATCCTTCATCAAGAAAAAGCGATTCCACTTTAATGTTTTTGCTGACCATGCAAGAAAGCCCAAGCGCAAGAGAGAGACTAACAATAAAACCTTCTCCTCCAGACAAATTTTTTGTAGATCTTATCTCCCCTGATTGATAATTATCAATAACATTCAATTCCAGAGGCTTGAGTTCATCTCTTACAAGAAGATACCTGTCTGTCATGCTTTGAAGTTGACGGTTTGCATGATTAATCATGAGTTCAAAAGTCAATCCTTGGGCAAAATTTCTGAATTTCTTTCCATCAGCTGATCCAATAAGTTCATGCAGGACATCCCAACGTTGACACTCTTTTTTTTGTTTCCCAATTAAAAATATTTGTTTTTTATGTTTTTCTTTTGTTTCTTTATTCTGTTTCAATTGCTGTTTAATTGATCCCATACTCTGCTGCGTATCTTTAAGCTCATTGTTCAAAATGTTAAGCTTAGCTTCTAAATTTTTTTCTTTATTTACAGCTACCTTTTCTTTCAGGGTTGATATCGAGGAATCAAGGTCAGCAACCCTTGTTGTTGCACTCCTTAATTCATGTTTTATCCTCTCATTTTCCTGTTTAACATTTTCAAAAATTTTTTCGACTCTATCAACATTTTCATCCAGATATTTCTCTTCATTGTCAGCATTTTTTTCTTTGAATAGTTGTTTACGCTCCTCTTGCAACGATTCATAATCTTTTTTTAATGTATTTAATGAAGCTTTATTAAATTCAATTTGTTCTTTTATCTGTTTTGAAATATTTTCTTTATTGACTTGAACTTCATTAGATACTAAATCTTGCTCTAATAATAACCTTTTCTTTTCATTTTCAATATCTGCTTTTGCAATTGCTGCTTTTTGTAACTTTTTGCTTAAGCTTTCCTGTTTCGCTCTTTTTATTTCGGAGTTTTTTACAAGCTTGTTAAATTGCTTTTCTTGATTTTCAACCTCCTTTATTACAATTGCTTTATTATCTATTTCAGATTGTATATTCAAAATTATATTATCAATTTTATCATGATCAAAATCTTGCAATGATATCTTAAGTTCTAATTTCCTTAATGATTTGATAAGTTTCATCTGATTTGTTTTTATGTCTTGATCAAGTTCTTTTATCCGTTCATTTGATTTTAAAGCACTGATCTCATTTCTAGCTTTTTCTGTATTTAAGTTTTCAATATCCTTAAAAACTTTTTTTAACTTAATCTTTGTATTTTCTAAAAAAGACTCTTCTTTACCTTTTTTTGGAGCTGTATCTGAAACAAAAGGATGTTCTATTGCACCGCACAATGGACAGGGGGTATCAGGTCTTAGAGAAAATCGCTCTTGTTCAAGATCTCTTATTCTATCTAATAATTTAATTTGTTTTTCAAGATAGTCAATTTCTTTTTCAAGTAATTCTTTTTTTTCTATTGCTGGTTTAATCTTACTATCTAATTGGTGGCTGTTCTTTTTCAATTCTTCTAAAAATAGATTTCCCTTATCAATTCTACCCTGATCCTTTTTGATTGTTTTCTGAATTTCAGAAACTATAATTAACAAATTTATTCTTTCTTTTAAAGTATCAAGTTCTTCTCTTAATTTTGATAAATTATTTTCTTTTAGGCTTACTTCAATCGTATGCTTAAGCTTCTTTTTCTCTATTTCTATTTGGCTTAACTCTTTAGTTAATAAAGTATTTTCTTTTTCTTTTTTAAAAAAATCTTCAAGCGTTGTTTTCTTTTTTTGTTCAATATTTATAATTTTGTCTGATGTTTTTTGATACTTTATGGCATTATCTTTTAAAATATTAAATAATAAATTTATCCCAGCGAGCTTTTCAGGTAGAACAATACGCTTGCTGACTGCCTCGAAATACTGATTTACATCTATTATTATTGTTTTCTTATTTACGATACCTTTTAAAATGTCATTCTCAAAATTGTTTATTTCGTTACCGGTTTTATTCATCAGTTCAATTTCTTGTGAATATACACTCATATTTTTCTTTTTCCCAAAAATATGAAAATCTTTTTCTCTTACTTGTTTAATAATAAGCTGTTTTTCTGTTCTTTCCTTCTTTGAGGCATGATACTTTTCTTCAACTTCTTTTCTTGCCCCATCACTTTTAACTAACTTTCCCCTGGTTTCCTGAATTATTTTCAAAACTTTCTGCAACTCAAGTTCTTTGTCAAAAAGCTCTTTTTGAGCTATCAGTATTTGATTTATTTTGTCTTGTTCTTTTACTAGTTTTTCTTCATTTTTATTTTTTTTCTCAAATTCAGAAATTAACTCATATTCTTCATCTGTATCTAGAAATTTCATTCCAGAAAGATACGATTGAAGCTCTGTAAGTTTACTTACTTCCTGAGTCTTTTTCCCGTGTACTTGAATGGATATTCTGCTGTATATCTCTGTGCCGGTTATCTGTTCAAGAATTGGGGCCCTTTCATCAGGAGTTGCATACAAAAACGCTGCAAATCCTCCCTGGGCCAAAAGAATAGACCTTGTAAACCTGTCAAAATCCATACCGGTTTTCTTCTCTACGGAAAAAATCACATTTTTCAGTTTTGATTCAAGCACTTTTCCAGTATCAGCATCAGAAATCTCATGCTTGGGCGGCTGAAGTTCACCATCTGATTTCTTTCTGGAACGATGCTGACTGAAATGACATATAAACTGACCTTGTAATGTTTCAAATATAACTTCGGCAAAACATTCCCCTGTCTGTCTTGACATTATTCCATTACTAGATTGAGTGATTTTGCCAAGTCGTGGGGTTGCACCATATAAGGCAAGGCAGATTGCATCTAATATAGTTGTTTTCCCGGAACCTGTAGCACCTGTAATTAAAAAAATACCATCAGAAACATAGCTGGGATTTGTAAAATCTATTTGCCACTCCCCTTCAAGGGAGTTCAAATTTTTAAAATGTACATTGAGTATTTTCATCAGGGCTTTTCCTGCATGCCTTTCACTACTTCTGAAAAAGCATCCATAAGATCTTTTTGTTGATTATCCGGGATATCATTTACTTCCATACATTTTTTAAATACTTCAAATTTGTCCATATCATCAAGGCCTTGAACCCCAAGAGCAGATTCTGCATCTTGTTTTCCAATTATTTTTGCACTAATACGATCATTTTTAATCCTTAAGACCTCAATCCTACTTTCTTCAATATTTTCATCAATAATATTTCTTAAATTTCCTGGAGCCTCGTTCCCATTGTAAATAATTTCAATCCATATAGATGACTCTTCTGCTTTTAATATTTCAAGTTTCTCTCTTATTTGATTTAAATCGCCCTTGATTTGAGCCAAATTCCTGAATTTTGGAACTACAACCTCTTTAACGAATGGTTTCAGTGGATCTGTATCTAAAAATTCTATAATCAATACCTTTTTTGTATGTAAAGCTTCACCAAACCCCATGGGGACTGGCGATCCGGAATATCTGATATTATCTAACCCTGCAACCTTTTGTGCCACATGAAGATGACCTAATGCAACATAATCTATTATCGCAGAAAAGATATCTGCTCTGATGCGTGCAAGAGAGCCAATATATAAGTCTCTGACCCCGTCTCCTTCAACCAGTTTTCCTCCTGCTGTAAAAAGATGTCCCATTGCAATCACAGGCACTTTGTTATTCAGCTCATTATTTTTTTGTTCAGCAATTTCACAAACTTGTTTATAATGAGAGTTAATCCCGGCAATGAGCTTATTTTCCTTATCTTTCACACTCTCACCAGCCTCAACCGATCTTATATCTCTGTCACGCAAATATGGAACAGCCAATACAATAAGCTCTTCTTTTTGATCATTGTCTTTTAAGACTAATACTTCATGGGCAGGGTTTTCTATAGCAGCACCAACGACATGTACATTTAAAAAAGAAAGCACTTCTTTGGGGGCATTTAAAAAGGATGGAGAATCATGGTTTCCGCCAATAATAACAATATGTCTACATTCTGATGCTGCGACTCGGTTTAAAAGTTTATAATAAAGCTCCTGAGCTCTGTTGCTTGGAGTAGTGTTATCAAAAATATCTCCGGCAACAAGAAGAACATCAACATTTTCATTTTTTATTAAATCAGAAAGCCAGTTTAAAAAAGCTTCAAATTCTTCATACCTCTTTCTGCCATATAGGTTACGACCAATATGCCAGTCTGAAGTATGAAGAATTTTCATGTTTATTGCCTTTATCGGAAAAATTTCCTACATCATTTCAACAACACATGCCATGGCCACGCCACCGCCTCCACAGAGTGTTGCAAGTCCCAGTGATTTATTGCTTTTTTCAAGAGCATGAATAAGACTTACCACTATTCTTGCACCTGTTGCGCCTACTGGATGACCAAGCCCTATGCCTGATCCATTAACATTAACAACTTCACGGTTCAATTTCAGCTCTTTTTCACAACCCAGATATTGAGCAGCAAAGGCTTCATTTAACTCTATAAGTTCAAAATCTTCAATAGAAAAATTACTTTTATCCATAAGATTTTTCACAGCAGGGACAGGAGAAAGCCCCATGACAGAAGGATGGCATGCACCTCTTGATACGGCTTTTATCTTTGCTAAAGGCCTTATCCCCAACTCTTTTGCTTTGCTTTCCGACATAATAACAATTCCTGCTGAACCATCATTAATACCACTTGAATTGCCTGCTGTCACCTTACCAATTTCTGGAATAAATGCCGGAGGAAGGCTTGCAAGCTTTTCCATTGTTATACCAGGCTTAAAATGCTCATCCTTATCAACTATAGTTATCTTTCCTTTTTTGCCTGCCAGTTCAATCGGAACTATTTCTTTCTCAAAGGTTCCATCATTAGTCGCTCTTTCAGCCTCATTATGACTTCTTAAAGCAACTTCATCCATCTCCTGTCTTGAAATATTGAGATGTTGAGCAATAAATTCTGCTGTATGACCCATTATATAAGGTTTACCTATAAACATACTTAAAGGTTTTTCATTTTTATTTACCGGTCCGTCTTCAGGATTAGGCATAATATATGAACCACAGTGAAGAGCATGAATCAAATCATCTACAAATCCTTTATCCTGTATTCGACATCCCCATCTGGCATCTGGAACACTGTATGAAACACCAGACATATGTTCAACCCCACCTGCAAGAATAATATCTGCCATTCCAGCCTGAATCATTGCCATACCTGAAATCAAAGCTTCCATACCTGAAATACAGACTCTGTTTATTGTAACTGCTGTGACCGTATCAGGAATCCCTGCCAAAAGCGCACCAACTCTTGCAACATTTAAGGTATCAGAAGATTCCATACAACAGCCGTATCTGATATCATCAATCATTTGGGGTTCTATACCAGCTCTTTTTATTGCCTCTTTCATGGTTATAGCTGCAAGACTTGCTCCATTCATTTTCAAAAGACTACCGCCAAAAGCTCCTATGGCAGTTCTACATGCTGATGCAATAATTATATTTTCCATTTTGTCTCCTAAAACGATTTTTCATCTATTATTACTACTGGGTTTTCATTTATCACAATACCATCAAGTTTTCCTGTTGCAATGGGAAGGATTGTTTTAATAAAAAACTTTGCTGCCATGATTTTCCCATTATAAAAATCAACATTTTTCCCACCGTTGTTACCGGCAAGCTTAGCATCTGCAATTTGAGCACGCCATAAAAGCTGCCATGCCATAACCACATCACCTGTGACTTCAAGTAAAGGAGACGCTACTGCAAATGCAGATTTATATTCAGATGTCTTAACACTTTTAGCTGCATCCTTTAATTTAACTTCAAGTTCTTTTAAAACTTTTTCAAGATTTTCAGCAAGATCTAAAAAAACATTATTCTCTTTTGAATAATCAATTTTCTTTTTTATCTCTAAAACCAATGCATCAAGCATTACACCATTTTGTCCACCAACTTTTCGGAAAAGAAAATCTGTTGCCTGGATCCCATTTGATCCTTCATAAATAGAAGCAATTTTACAATCTCTTAAAAGCTGTTCCATGGGATATTCTTTAGTATAACCATATCCCCCAAATACCTGCATCCCTTCTGCGCAAACCTCAAATCCTCGTTCACTTGAATATGATTTTACTATAGGTGTTAAAATTTCAACAAGGTTTGAATAATGTAATTTTTCATCTTCATTTTTTGTACATTCAATCATGTCAAAACAAAAAGCTGTAAAAAAAGCAAGGCTTCGCAGTCCTTCAACATATGACTTCATCTTTAAAAGCATTCTTCTGACATCAGGATGTTCAATTATTGGAACCTGCAATGTTTTAGCATCTAAACCTTTTTCTAATGATTTGCCCTGAAGCCTTGTTTTTGCATATTCCAAAGCATAAAGATAGGCGCAGGATGCATGGGAATATGCTTGAGTCCCTACTTCAAGACGAACTCCATTCATCATATGGAACATAACCTGCATGCCTTGATTTTCTTTTCCAAGCAAAACCCCCCGACACTTTCCACGACTGCCAAGCGAAAGTGAACAGGTAGGACTTCCATGCAAACCAAGTTTTTCTTCAACACCAGTGCATATTACATCATTATTCTCTCCAAAAGTTCCATCATCGTTCACCCAAATCTTTGGAACTATAAACAAAGAAATTCCTTTAGTTCCACCGGGGGCACCTTTTACCCTCGCAAGTACAGGATGAATAATATTTTCTGTAAGATTATGTTCTCCATTGGTAATAAATATTTTATTACCAACAATGGAATATGTCCCATCTTTAAGCTTCTCTGCTGAAGTTTCAAGAGCACCAAGATCAGAACCGGCCCCTGATTCCGTAAGAAGCATTGTCCCACCCCATTCAAGGGAGTAAAGCTTTTCTAAATATAGATCTTTTTGGCTCTTAGTTCCAAAAAGATCTATCATCTTTCCAGCACCATGCCCCAATACAGCGTACATCATTGCAATATAATTAGCACCTGCCATATATTCAAAGATCGCCTGAAAAATTGTATGGGGCAAACCCTGCCCGCCATATTCAGGATTAGCTGTAAGTGCTCCCCACTCGCCTTCCATGAGAAGCTTATGAACACGTTTAAGACATTGAGGGACCTCAACCTTGCCATCCTCAAATTTCACACCTTCTCTGTCACATTCAGTATAGGTTGGAAGAATCTCTTTGATTGCAAGGGTTCTTGCCTCATTTATCACCAGCTTAAACATTTTCTTATTAAAATCACTGTATTTTTCAGCCTTTAAAAATCTTTCAACATTGAGTTGCTCATAAAGAACAAAATTAATATCTTTTTGATCCGAAATAACCTCTGCCATGCTACCTCCTTAATGCTTTAAATAAATTCACATCTTGGTGAGTAAATGTTACTTACCTGCCTGAACATTGTCAAGTAAAAAAACAATAGAGGATTTAGTTACCAAGTCTCGATAGAAAAGAAATAGTCAAAATTTGAATTACAATACCCTTTACACATAATTTTAATGTTGCTATCAATTAATAGATATCAAATATTACTTACAGGATTACAAATCATATAAAAAGGAAATGATGGCTTATCATGATAACTTCCAAACATAATTCCCGATTTAGATTATTAAAAGCCTACCGTACAACCTTGCGTATTTTTATTAGTTTTGGGTGGATACAATTAATGGGTCATTTTTTGGGAACCCAATGGAAAACTGAAAAAATGGATAGCGCAAATATTCGAAATGCCCAGCGCCTCAAAGAAACAATTCTGGAGTTAAAAGGTCTGTTCATTAAAGTAGGTCAGCTTATTAGTATCATGAGTAATTTTTTGCCAGAAAATTTTAGACACGAGCTTGAAGGTATGCAGGACAAAATTCCCCCAAGACCATATAAAGAGATATCCGCCAGAATCCAAGCTGAATTAGGTGATTCACCAGAAACTCTTTTTAAATCGTTTAACAAAAAACCAATTGCCAGTGCTTCTTTAGCACAAGTACACGAGGCATATTTATCAGATGGAAGCCGTGTTGCAGTAAAAGTGCAATATCTGGATATTGATAAAATGGCCAGGCAGGACTTGAAAACTATTCAACGGATCCTTAGAATGGTTGAATTTATTTTTAAGATTAAAGGAATAAAAACTAATTTTCAACAAGTAGAAGAGATGATTCTTGATGAATTGGATTTTTTAAAAGAAGCTGAACACATTGAAACCATTTCTGCGCATTTTAAGAATTCCCCCCATATAAAATTTCCCGGTGTTTTTCCTGAATATTCTACACAGCGAGTTTTAACTACTGAATTTATGGAGGGAACAAAAGTTACAAACTTAGCTTATTTGGAGGAAAATGACATCAACCGTGAGACGCTGGCAAATAGTATCATAACTGCATATTGCCAGATGATTTTTATCGACGGGGTTTATCATGCAGATCCCCATCCTGGGAACCTTTTAGTTCAACCTAATGGCAATGTTGTCTTTCTCGATTTTGGTGCGGTTGCAAAACTTTCTTCGGCAATGAAAGAAGGTATTCCTCAATTTTTAGAAGGCATTATAAAACGCGATAAAGTTAAAATCACCGATGCCCTGCGGTTAATGGGTATTACTGGAGCGGACACTACTTCTTTTGATGGGATTATGCACCCATCTGGATCCAAAAATGAACCCAATGAAAACGATTAAACCCTATCTTAAAACCTTTGTTTTGGGAAAAGATAGAAACTGGAAAAAACTTGTCGGTGCTATCATAAAAGATATAGCAGTATCAATCTTCAAAATACCGGTGGAAATGAACCGGCTTTTATCCAAAGCAAACCAAGGAGAGTTTGAGTTCAGGGTAAAAGGAATAGATCAAAGCATCCAATTACTTTACACATTAGGGCATCAAATTTTATATGGCTTATTCTGTATGATGACCGGGGGTTTGACTTATTTTTCATATCTCCAGAAAGAGGCATACCTCACCAAATTGCTTGGTAGTGTATCTGTTTTTTTTGCTATATGCTTATTAAGCAATATGTGGCGAACACGGCAAAATAGCAGAAAAAAAAACAGAAAACCAAACTGAGAATAGATACACCATAGTTTCAGAAATTTCTGATATTGCAGTGTTTTCTCTACATAATACTTTTGCCTTTGACGAATTTATTTGATTGGTGTATATTTAATTTACTCTTACGGATAACTCTACTCTTCACGATTTGAGCTCTTTTGTACTGTTGACACTCTTTTATTTTTATATCTCTTTATAAAACTGGATCTTTTGTTTACCAAGCACCAAGATATTCATACGGTGCTGTTTAATAACCCTAAAGAGAAGGAGGCATCAATGGAAAACCATACAATTTATTATGACACAATTATCCGGTTAACAACTGCCATTTCTCAGTGCAAAGACCCGGAAGAAGTAGCCCTAATCACCGCAGAGAGTGTTAAAACAGCATTTAAGGCCAGAGGCTGCTCTGTATTTTTAGTAAACAGGGAAACCCGTGAGCTTGGTCTTGTTGCGTCATCTGGATTAAGCTCAGAGTATTTGACAAAGGGACCGATCCATTTCATGCAGACCATCAGGGAAGCAAAAGATGCTATTCCGGTTGCTATTTTCGACGTGATGGATGATCCAAGAATCGAATATCCGAATGAAGCCAAAAAAGAAGGTATCTCTTCGTTGTTAGGAGTCCCCATTATCAGTCA
Source organism: Desulfobacterales bacterium (assembly GCA_023143455.1). GTDB lineage: Bacteria > Desulfobacterota > Desulfobacteria > Desulfobacterales > Desulfobacteraceae > JAIOSM01. The sequence goes on along the minus strand of JAGLHT010000056.1, from coordinate 6,636 downwards.
CGACAAAATTCTCGGCGCATTGCGTATTTACACTAAAAGCCCATGGGAATTCTCAATGAATGATATCACCCTTGCCCAAGCTGTTGCATTGATATGCGGCATGGCCATGGACATGTGCAGAATGTACAAAGGCTATAAAACCAGTATTGAAATTCTTAAAAACATGAGAGGGAAAGATACATACAGTTCAAAAAAATGGACGCCCCATGAAGGAGTCCCAAAAAGTGTTGACCCGTCAATTTGTGATTACTAAGACCTCAATCAACTCATCATCCTTTCAGGCAGCATTGGGATTGCTCTCAGCTGCCTGAAAACTTATCAATGAATGGATTTGGAGCTGGTGAAGGAGAGGAATCTAATCCCATAGAGAAAATTGAAAAATATGGATGCAAAGTAATCACCGCAAAAACTTTGGAAGAAGCTGATGAAATTCTTGACAAAACCTGACCTATAGTGTTTGAATGCCTTATTTCTCAACCAGATCATTCTTGATATTGTGATGATTATTGACAAAATATATATTTCCATCTTATACAATACCTTTGTAAGACAAACTTCCAAAGGAGAATTGTATGAAAATTATCAATAAAACAAAATTTAAAATTAAAAATCTTTTATGTATTTGCCTGATATTTTTTACTTATGGCTGTATATCTTCAAACCCTGTCTCTTATTACAATGTGGCCCAAAATTATACTGCTGCAAAAATAAATAAAGTTGGGATACTCGTAGTACGCATGGGAAATGCCTTCCCTTACCAAACTTTGCCTTTAACTCCGGATACAGACTTTTCAATCACTACTCCACAATATGGCTGGCATGGAAAGATAAGTGAAAAAACAGTTAATGTATATGTGGAAGATGAAAAAAGACTTAAAGAATCTTTTCCTTATTACCCTGCAACCAGTAAAGGGCGGTTAAATTTCCTGACAGATCATTATACCTTTGAATTTTACAAAAATTTTTCTCCACAAATTTATACACTGCTTTCAAACATTTACACATCAAAGGGTTATGATACTATTAACATTGCAGAGCTTTCACAATCATGGGATAAGCCTGTTTCAGAATCATCAATTTCTGAAATACTCAAAAAATCGAAACCGACTGTAGATGCAGTAGCTATTTTCCAGTACATGGATATTGGTAATAATTCACTGCGCATTGGTTCTGCTGCAAGTAAACGCGAAGGGCTTTTCAATTTTGAATATTCTCTTTATATGTTTGATACAATATCTGAAGAGGTTATTCTAAATTATAGTAAAGATTTCCCTGCTGGAGTTATTATTGCCTTGTTGAATGACCCTGAAATTACAGAAAATCCAGATTATAAAGATAAGGTAAAAAAATTTAGTAAAGGTTATGGTCGTTGGGAAACACTTTATTTTGTAAATAAATTGCCTGAAAATATTAATTCTGACAGCTTAATGAATTATATTGAAAATGGTATTGAAATTCATTATAAAGGCTATGGAGATATGAAATGGACAGGTTTAATGGAAGTCATACCAGAAAAATAATCATAATAATGACAGACCTCAACCAATTTAGCTGAAATAATTATGGATATTATAAGTGTAGGTTTCGAGTCTTTTGAAAAATCAATAAAAGAAGCCCTTGATGGTATTTCCGCCCATAAACAGATAGCTGAGCAATCGGCAATACTGATAAAGCCAAATTTGATAAACGCCTCACCCCACCCCGTTACAACAGCCCCTGAATGTTGCAAGGCTATCATTGAATATATTCGCAAACATTCAAAGGCTGAAATTGTAATTGCCGAGGGATGCGGGGATGCAAACCATGAAACCGATGGGGTTTTTGAGAACCTTGGATATACTGCAATGGCTGAAAAACTGGGTGTCTCTCTAATAGATTTAAATTATGGACCAGTAAAGATTTTAGAGAACCCAACTTGCCAAATTTTCCCAAAAATGTATCTCCCAAAAATTGCTTTTGACCATTATATTGTTTCAGTTCCAGTGCTTAAAGCTCACTCTCTTGCAGGGATTACAGGCAGCTTGAAAAATATGATGGGTTTTGCTCAGCCTGAATATTATTCAGGTCATCATGGATTTTGGAAAAAAGCAGTGTTCCATGAAAAAATGCAGGAATCTATTATTGACTTAAATAAATACCTTAGCCCAAATCTTTCAATAATGGATTGCAGTATTGGCCTGGCTGACTATCATCTGGGTGGAGCTCAATGTGATCCCCATGTAAAAAAAATAATTGCCGGTTACAACCCCTGGGAAGTTGACCGCGAGGCAGCCAACTTACTGGGATTAAACTGGAAGAATATTGGACATATTGCTACCGGTTTAGATAAAAACTCTATTTTACAAAAAATGTAAAAAAATAGATATTTAGCTTGCTTTATTTTAACACTGTAATTATAAATAAGGTTTGTCTTTACTCTTACATTTATGTAATTTATGCAGTTTGATACTGCTTTAGTTTTTATCTATATTAGGAGGTTTTATTAATGGCTAACAAAATTATACGCCGTGAAGAGATGGCTCAAGGAACCATTATTCTTAACGAAATTGAGTCTCCGCGCATTGCTCAAAAAGCAAAGCCGGGACAGTTCGTAATTCTTCAGGTAAGTGAAAAAGGAGAAAGAATCCCTCTCACCATGGCTGACACAAATCCTGAAAAGGGAACAATTACCATAATATATATGGTAATCGGCAAATCCACTGCTGCTTTCAAAGACCTAAAAGTGTCTGATGAATATTACGCAATAATCGGACCCCTTGGGAAAGAAACCCATGTTGAGAATAAAGGTAAGGTTGTTTGCGTTGGTGGCGGTACGGGAATTGCTGTGCTCCACCCCATTACACGTGCTTTAAAAGAAATTGGTAATCATGTTACAACAATAGTAGGCTCAAGAAGCAAAAATCTTCTTATTCTTGAGGATGAAATGAAAAAAGCTTCTGATTCTTTTCACATCTGTACTGATGATGGTTCCAAGGGACACCATGGATTTGTTACTGATGTTCTTAAAGATGTGCTTGACAAAGAAGATATCAACCTGGTTGTCGCAATCGGTCCTATCCCCATGATGAAGTTTGTCTGTGACATTACAAGGGAAAGAGACGTTGAAACACTTGTCAGTCTAAATCCAATTATGGTGGATGGCACTGGTATGTGCGGTTGTTGTCGTGTCACTGTAAATGGTACAACAAAATTTGCCTGTGTTGACGGTCCTGAATTTGATGGGCACAATGTTGATTTTGATGAACTTGGAAAACGTCTTCAAGCTTATGTAGATGATGAAAAAGCAAGTTACGAAGCATATATGGAGGCAAATTAATGGCTGAAAAAGAATCTAAAAAAATAACAATCCCCAGAGCAGTTATGCCTGAGCAAGAAGCTGAAATCAGAAAAAGAAACTTTGACGAAGTACCTCTTGGCCTCACAGAGGCAATGGCACAACAGGAAGCATTGAGATGTCTTCAATGTAAAAAACCAGTCTGTGTTCCTGGCTGCCCTGTTTCTGTACCTATCCCGGAATTTATTAAACTGATAGCCGAAGGTGAATTTTCAAAAGCTGCACACAAACTTTGGGAAAAAAACGCACTCCCTGCTGTTTGTGGTAGAGTCTGCCCCCAGGAAATACAATGTGAAGGCAAGTGTATTGTAGGCAAAAAGGGAGAACCTGTGGCAATTGGTTATCTTGAAAAATTTGCGGCTGACTGGGAGAGAAACAATGGTTCCGGTGCAGTCCCTGCAATACCTGCAAAAACAGGTAAAAAGGTTGCTGTAATTGGTTCTGGTCCTTCAGGTTTAACTGTTGCAGGTGATCTTCTTTTAAAAGGACATGATGTAACTATTTTTGAAGCATTCCATAAGCCGGGTGGAGTACTTGTTTATGGTATTCCTGAGTTTAGACTTCCAAAGGCCATTGTTGCTTCAGAAGTTGAAACCCTTGAAAAAATGGGTGCAAAAATAGAGTGTAACTTTGTTGCAGGTGCTACTGCTACAATAGATGATCTTTTTGAGGAAGGATATGACGCAGCTTACATTGGTGTAGGTGCAGGGCTCCCAAGGTTTATGAATCTTCCCAATGAGAATATGATCGGAATCTATTCTGCCAACGAATACCTGACCCGTGCAAACCTGATGAAAGGTTATCTCTTCCCTGAATATGATACTCCTGTTGCAAGGGGTAAAAATGTTGTTGTTCTTGGTGCTGGAAATGTTGCCATGGACTCTGCCCGAACTGCTATGCGGTTAGGTGCAGACTCAGTTAAAATTGTATACAGACGATCAAGAGATGAAATGCCTGCAAGAGATGAAGAGCTTCACCATGCTGAGCAAGAAGGCATTGAATTTGTTCTTTTGACAAACCCAACACAATTTTTCGGCAATGAAGAAGGACGTATTATAGGAATGGAATGCTTGAAAATGGAACTTGGTGAACCTGATGATTCAGGTAGAAGAAGACCTGTTCCAATTAAAGGTTCAGAATATAAAGTTGACTGTGACCTAGTTGTTGTCTCTGTTGGGTCAAATGCAAACCCATTACTTACAAACACTACACCAGATGTAAAACTAAACAGATGGGGTAATATTGAAGCTGATCCTGCTAATGGTAAAACCACCAAAAGAGGAGTCTGGGCAGGTGGAGATATTGTAACTGGAGCTGCAACAGTAATTCTTGCCATGGGTGCAGGAAGAGATGCTGCGACCTCAATGCATGACTATCTTACAATAGGCTGGTAAATTAAAGAAATCTCAAGGAGTAGAAAAAAAGTTTTCTACTCCTTTTTTTCTTTGAGATAAACTTTATTGTCAACAAGAGATAAAGAATGAACATATCCCTTGATAAACTTCTGTTCTCCAAAAATACTTCTTATACAGATTCCATCTTCTTCTGGCTCAACTCTTTCAACTGCTTCCATAAGTAATATTTCTTCATTATCTTTTAGTAAATAAGCATTTGCTTCACACATTTTTTTACTCCTTTATGTCTAAAAATAACTCTCGTATGTTTCCATAAGCTCGTCTACAAGAAGAGGTAAAGGGATATGAGGTAATCCCACAATATTGATATTATCCTGGGTCAGGGGTAAAAGCAATTTTTTTGCCGAAGAAAGTGCAACAGCCTCAGCCATTTCTCTTGTAACCTCACCCATCATTGCATGGGGCATAATAATACCAATCGGTCCAATGATCAGGTCAGCATTACGTACTGTCTGGACTATAGCATTAGAACCCGAAGCACCCCTGTTTGCTCTGCTTTTCAACATCTGAGCTGTTGCAATAGCATTTGTCCCAAGAGCAATAACTTCAATATTCTCTTCGAATCTCTCTTTTAGCTTCTTGATAATTGTTGAGCCTATTCCACCACCCTGCCCATCTATTACACAAATTTTCTTTTTAGCATTTTCTTGCATACAATTTTCTTTTTTTTTAAGTCATCAATTTATACCAAGATTTAAGCTGACTTCTTTAAAAATTCTTTCTTCAACCATATCTTCATCACCATTTCCGTCAATGATAACAACATGTTCACTCTTAGCTAGTTTGTCAAATATTTTAAAATATAATTCTCTTACCTTTTGTAGAACTTCTATTTTTTCATATAGTTCAAAATCGTTCTGCCTTATTTTAAGTCTTTTGAAACAATATTCTGGGTCAACATCAATAAAAATATGTAAATCAGGTTTTAAAATATCAGCATTAATTGAATTTATTCCAATTACCCAATCCATATCCACATATTGACCATGATAAGCATATGAAGAAAAATAGTATCTGTCGCACAAAACTATCTGCCCGTTTTGGACTTTGCTTAAAATCCCATTTTTCTTATTCACAAGGTGTTCTGTCCTGTCTGCTGCGAATAATAATGCAATAGTTCGCTGGTCAACTTCAAGTTTTCCTTTTAGCATTTGTCTTACCATTGCACCAACAGATCCATCACTTGGTTCAAATGTCTGATAAACATCCTGGTTTTTAACTTTTAAATGTTCTGCGAGTCGTTTAATCTGTGTGCTTTTCCCTGATCCGTCAATCCCTTCAAACACAATAAACGTTCCTTTATTATCATTTACCAACTTTAGATTCCTTAAGATTCTTAATTGCAATTTCAGCAAGTTTTTTAAATGGCTCGGCAACAAGCCCTACAATATCATTAATCTCACACCAACACCGTTCTCTGTCTTTTTCCCATACTTTATTCTCTTTCATCACAAGGCCTGAAAAAAATATGAACTTTGAAGATTGCTCTTTTGAACTAATTATAAAAGAATCAATTTCTTCACCAAGCGCTACATTATACCCGCTCTCTTCAGCGCATTCTCGCAGAGCTGCCCGGGCGACACTCTCACCTTTTTCAACTGTTCCAACAGGAAAAACCCATTGTCCCGGATATTTCCTGGAAGAAACTATTAATATTTCAATTTCTCCTGTTTTTTGATTATTTTGTTTTTTCCGGTAAGGAACAATTCCTGCTTTGTATATTAATTTTTTATTCATGCATATCTTCTAACAAAAATAATCATTTTTGTCCATTTATTCATATTGATATTAATGAAAGAAAAATGTACGATAAAAAACGGGTTACAATTTAGTTAATTATTTAAAAAATCAGGTGACTATGAACTATGATGTAATTATTGTTGGTGC
>JAGLHT010000055.1 GCA_023143455.1 Desulfobacterales bacterium | reverse complement strand
GTTGTTATTTTTTTGTTTTTTAAAAAATGTTCAACCGGTGGAAGAAAAGACAACCAGATGCAGCATGGGTTTAACCAATGCTGTATAAAGTATGTTATGTGTCGGGCAAAGATTTCTTATAAATATCCAAGTTGATAATGAATGATGATTGATTTAAAGGTACTTTTTTGATATCTTAATAAATTAATTTTAATACCACAAAAATTGACATTCACCTGTCTTTAGGAGTTAATCATGACCAATTTTAAATTTGATGAAGGACTTTCTTTTGATGATGTTCTTATTCTGCCCGGCTATTCAGATATTTTACCTGATCAGGCAAAAACAAATACCAAATTAACAAAAAATATAAACCTTGATATTCCAATTGTCAGTGCAGCAATGGATACTGTTACTGAAGCAAGATCTGCTATTATTATGGCTAGAATGGGAGGACTTGGATTTATTCATAGAAATTTAAGTATTGAAGAGCAGGCTATTGAAGTTGACAGAGTAAAAAAATCTGAAAGCGGTATGATAGTAGATCCTGTTACAGCAACTCCTGATACATTGATCAGAGACGTGCTGAATACAATGGCAAAATATAAAATTTCAGGGGTTCCAGTTGTCGATGGTGACAAGCTTGCCGGTATTGTTACAAATAGAGACTTAAGGTTTGAAACTGAACTCGATAAACCTGTTAAAGAAGTCATGACTTCAGAAAACCTTGTTACTGTTCCTGAAAAATTTACTTTAGAGCAATCAAAAAAAATTCTTCATCAGCACAGAATTGAAAAACTTCTTGTTGTTGATAATAATGGCATGCTTAAAGGGTTGATAACCATAAAAGATATTGAAAAAATTATTAAATACCCTAATGCGTGTAAAGATTCTTTTGGAAGACTTAGAGCAGGTGCTGCAATCGGTGTTGGTTCTGATATGATGGAAAGAGTTGAACGGCTTTTAAAATTTGGTGCTGATGTTTTAGTAATAGATACATCTCATGGTCATTCTCTTAATGTAATAAAGGCTGTTCAAAGCATTAAATCTTCTTTTCCGGAGAGTGAAGTAATTGCCGGTAATGTTGCAACAGCTGAAGGTGCTAAAGCCCTTATTGACGCAGGAGTCGATGCTGTTAAAATTGGAATTGGACCAGGATCAATATGTACAACAAGAATTATTGCAGGTGTTGGTGTTCCTCAATTTTCAGCGATTCAAAATTGCAGAGAAATATCTGAAAAAACAGGAGTGCCTATTATCGCAGATGGTGGAATTAAATTTTCAGGAGATATTGCTAAAGCATTAGGCGCAGGCGCTAATTCTGTAATGCTTGGAAGCCTTCTTGCTGGTACAAAAGAGAGTCCTGGAGAAATTGTCATATATCAAGGCAGAAGTTATAAGGCATACAGAGGAATGGGCTCTATAGAGGCGATGAAACAAGGTTCTTCTGATAGATATTATCAAAAAGACAGTGAGGATAATGAAGAGCTTGTTCCAGAAGGAATAGTAGGTAGAATTCCTTATAGAGGAACTGTTAGAGAGAATATTGTCCAACTGCTTGGTGGGCTTAAAGCAGGAATGGGATATGTTGGTGCAGGCACAATCGATGAACTTCGAAACAAGGCTAAATTTGTTAAAATAAGTGCTGCCGGATTAAAAGAAAGTCATGTTCATGATGTTGTTATTACAAAAGAATCACCAAATTACAGAATTGACACCAATTAAAATTTGAATGAATAATTTAACATCAAAATTTTGTCATCTTCATTTACATACTGAATATTCTCTTCTTGATGGAGCAATCAGATTAAATGATCTATTTAAAAAATGCCATGAGTATGGAATGGATAGTGTTGCTATTACCGATCATGGTACAATGCATGGTGCTGCAGAATTTTATGAAAAAGCAAATAAGGCTAAGGCTTCAATAAAACCAATCATTGGCTGCGAAGTCTATGTCGCACCACGAACTATAAAAGATAATACCCCAACAGATCATAAAGGCTTATCTCATTTAGTGTTACTCGCAAAAAACAGTGAAGGATATTCTAATCTTTGCAAACTTGTTTCTATTGCTCAGCTTAAAGGTTTTTATTATAAACCAAGAGTGGATAAAGAGCTTTTGGCTGAGTTTAGCGATGGTTTGATAGCCATGTCAGCTTGTCTTAAGGGCGAGTTGGCACAGCTTGTCATTCAAAATCAAATTGAAAAGGCAGATGAACGCGCTCAATTTTTTGTTAAAACTTTTGGAGAAAATAATTTTTTTCTTGAAATCCAACAAAACGGAATAGATGTTCAAAATAAAGTTAATAAAGGTCTCTGGAAGATGAGTAAGAGACTTTCTATTCCAATAGTTGCCACAAATGATTGCCACTATCTTTCAAAAAAAGATGTAGAAGCCCATGAAATTCTTTTATGTGTTCAAACTGGCAAAACTATAAACGATCCCAGCCATTTTAAATTTGATTCTGATCAATTATATTTTAAATCATCTGAAGAAATGGTTGATTCTTTTGGAGATTTTCCAGGAGCTGTTGAAACTACACTAAAGATTGCCCAAAGATGTAATGTTGAATTTGACGATAAAACCTATCATTTCCCACGGTTTGATAATGGTTCATTAAAATCCGAAGATGATATTTTCAAAAACCTTGCCTGGGAAGGCTTTACAAAAAAAATTGAAATTATTAAATCGGTAAACCCTGATATTGATGAAAAACTTTATAAAGATCGTTTGGAATACGAAATTGATACAATTCTCAAAATGGGATTTCCAGGTTATTTTCTGATAGTAGCAGATTTCATTAGATATGCTAAAGAAATTGATGTCCCAGTGGGCCCGGGCAGGGGATCTGCAGCTGGAAGCATGGTTGCTTATGTGATGGGAATAACTGATCTTGATCCAATAGAACATGGATTAATTTTTGAAAGATTTTTAAATCCATCACGTATGAGTATGCCTGATATTGATGTGGATTTTTGCATTGAAGGAAGAGAAAAGATATATGATTATGTGGTAGATCGTTATGGTGGAGGGCAAAATGTCTGCCAGATTATCACATTTGGTAGATTAAAGGCAAAAGCTGTCATACGAGATGTTGGCAGAGCTTTAGATGTACCTTTGCCTGAAGTTGATCAAATAGCCAAATTAATCCCTGACAATGTAAAAAATTTGCAGCAGGCAATTGATGATATCCCCCAGATCAAAGAAAAAGCATCTGAGTCAGAAATAAAAGAAAAAATGCTTGAAGTTGCTTTAGTACTTGAAGGATTACCGAGGCATGCTTCTACTCACGCAGCTGGTGTGGTTATAAGTGACAAGCCACTTGTGAATTATTTACCTTTATACAAGGGTAAAGAGGGTGAAACTGTAACACAGTTCGATATGAACTTTGTTGAAAAAATTGGTCTTGTAAAATTTGATTTTTTAGGACTTAGAAATCTTACAGTTATTAAAAATACCATTGAATTATTAAAAAAGAATTCAAAACAGGTTCCTGATTTAAGTAATCTTGACCCAAAAGATAAAAAAACTTTCAAACTCCTCGAATCCGGTGATACAACAGGTGTTTTCCAGCTTGAAAGTTCAGGGATGAAAGATCTTATAAAAAAATTAAAACCTGAAACTTTTAATGATATTGTAGCATTAGTTGCGCTATACAGACCAGGTCCTCTTGAGAGCGGTATGGCAGATAACTATGTTGAAAGAAAACATGGCAGACAAGAAGTAGTGTATTTGTTTGATCAACTTGAGCCAATCCTTAAAGAGACATATGGTGTGATTCTTTATCAGGAACAGGTAATGAAAATCGCAGCGGTTCTTGCGAATTATTCTATGGCTGATGCTGATGGCCTAAGAAAAGCCATGGGGAAAAAAATACAAGTTTTGATGGAAGCACACCGTGAACTTTTTATGAAAGGTGCTAAAGAAAACGACCTTGATCAACAAAAAGCAAAACAAGTTTTTGATCTTATGGAAAAATTTGGTGGTTATGGGTTTAATAAATCTCACTCTGCTGCCTATGCATTGATAAGTTATCAAACTGCCTATCTTAAGGCAAATTATCCTTTAGAATTTATTGCAGCTCTTATGACAAGTGAAATGAGCACAACTGATAATATTATAAAGTATATAGAAGAGTGTAAAGCCCATGATATTGAGGTTCTTAAGCCAGATGTTAATAGTAGTGATATAGTTTTTGCTGTTTTAAACAATGCCATAACATATGGACTTGCTGCTGTTAAAAATGTTGGACAGGCTGCAGTAGAGGAAATTATATCAGCTAGAAAAGAGGAAAAAGTTTTTAATTCTATTTTTGATTTTTGTGAAAAAGTTAATCTAAGCAAGGTTAATAAGAGGGTTTTTGAATCTTTAATTAAATGCGGTGCGTTTGATTCTTTAAAAAGTAAAAGAAGTCAGATGATGGCTATCTTAGAAGAAGCCCTTGAACATGGTTCAAGGATTCAAAAAGAGAAAAATGATGCTCAGCTTGATCTTTTTGCTGATACAGATGTGGGAGCCGATATAACATCAAGACCTCCTGAACTTCCAGATATGGAAGAATGGGAAGAAAATGATCTTCTTTTTTATGAAAAGGAATCTTTAGGTTTTTATTTTTCAGGTCATCCTCTAAAAAAATATTCTGATGTTTTACAAAAATACTGTAACGCTTCATCTTTAAATATTAATGATTTTTCAGATGGGAAAACTGTTAGAATAGGTGGTTTTCTAAAACTTGTAAAAGCTCATAAAACCAAAAAAGGTGACATGATGGCTTTTGCATCCATTGATGATGGACATGGGATTGTTGAAATCGTTGTTTTTCCAAATCTTTACGTAGATACCCATCAATTAATAGCAGATGAAGAGCCCGTAATATTAGAAGGAGAAATTCAAAAAAAAGAAAGTTCTGTGAATCTTATTGCCCAAAAAATAATTCCAATAGATAATGCAGAAGAAGAATGGACAGCAAGTGTTGTCATAAGTATCGATCAATCTTTAAACACTAAAGAAAACTTAGAAAAATTAAAAAGTATCTTTTCCATGTATCCTGGCAAATGTTCGTCATACATTGCAGTTAAATCCCAAGAACAATCAGATGTATTAATAAAAACCTCTGATGAATTTAAAGTGTCAAGCACCAAAGAGTTTTTTAAGGAAGTTGATTTAATTTTTGGCGAAAACTCTATAAAAACCACCTGTGCACCAGTTAAACAGAGCATTCAAGAAAAAAGATGGCATAAAAAAAGCAAACCTAAGATTTTCTTCTAGCTGATAAAGTTATTATTAATTTCAAAAGAGAGCTTTATGAAAGCATTAATTTACCGTAAATTTGGAAACTCAGATGTGCTTGAGTGGGTAACTAATTGGCCAATACCTGAACCTGGAGCAAATGAACTTTTAATTAGAGTTTTTGCCGGAGGTATTAATCCTAAAGATGTTTTGTTGCGCAAAGGAAAGTTTAGCAAAACGCTTGCCCGTAAATCGCTTCCCCGTGTTAGTGGTTTTGATGTAGCAGGGGAGATAGTAAAGATTGATAAAGGCACTAACAGGTTTAAAATTGGAGATTTTGTTTTTGGAATGACCAACAGGTTTATTGGAGGAGTTCACGCTGAACTTGTTGTATTGAATGAAAATGAAATTGAGTTAAAACCAGAAAATTTAACTATGATCGAAGCTGCTGCTATACCCTTGGCAGCTCAAACAGCATTACAGGCATTGAGAGACTTAGGGAAGGTTGGAAATGGAAGCCATGTGATGATTAATGGTGCCAGCGGTGGTGTCGGTCATTTCGCTGTTCAGATTGCTAAAGCACTTGGGAGCATAGTAGTAGCCACTTGCAGCAAAAAAAATTCTGAGTTTGTTTATAGTTTAGGAGCAGACAAAGTAATTGATTACACTAAAACGTCAGCAACTGAAATACAGGGGCAATTTGATTGTGTTTTTGATGTGTTTGGTCAATATAATGCAAATGACTTTTTAAAACTATTAAGTCCCAAAGGCGTTTATGTCAGTACAATACCTAAATTCAGTACTCTGCGCGGTGAAGTAATGGCTCGTTTAGGGATAAGCAAACGCAGTCGCTTGGTTTATGTTAAATCAAATTGTAAAGATTTAAGCATATTAAGTGGCTGGAGCACCGCAAACAAACTCAAGCCAAACATAGATAAAGTTTACAAGTTTGAAGAAGCCTCATTTGCTCACAAGCACATTGAAAGTAAGCGCACACGCGGTAAAATTGTGTTTGCTAATGAAACAATATTATAATATTAATACTTGATTTCTATATAGTTTTTAACTGCAAGTACATTTCTGACTCTTCTTGCAGTATCTCCTGCAGTTATTCTCATTGATTGGGTTTTAACAGTGCCGGTAAGAGTTACAACACCGTTAAAAACGTCAACAACAATTAATCTTGCATCGACAAATTTGTTTCTTGAGATTCCTGTTTTTACTTTTGTATAAATAGCCGAATCATTAAGAGTTGTTTTTATAGATCTTTGCTCGACTGGTGCGTGATACGACCCAATAGAAGACCCACATCCGACTATGATATTAGAGGATACAAAGACCAGAATCAATAAAATTTTAAATAATTTAATGTCCATATGATTACTTTTTGACAGGGTCAATCAAAATCATCAAGGTTTAAATCATCAAAGTCTGACAAATCAAGATCATCAAGCATATCATCTTTTTCCCTGATAAAACTTTCTTCTATAATATTATTATCTGCACTATTAATAATTTTTTGAGGCTTGGTTTTAATCTTTGATAAATTTTTGTTGTAATGACTTGTTGTATTTCTAAACCAGATTAATAACAAATAAACAAGTCCAGCAAAGTTTAATAAGATAATGATTATGCCGGTAATTTTTATTAAGAGCATCTTTTGCCTGAATTTATTGTTATAGGTTAATATTCTTAAAATTTGACTCGGTACGTATTAATGTTTATATATTACAATGCTTAGCTCAGTGATTCAAGAGTTATGATTTATAATTTAGGAGATATTATATGGGTTGGCTTGGAAAAATTGTGGGTGGAACAATTGGATTTGCTATTGGAGGCCCTATTGGTGCTGTTGCAGGGGCTGCTTTTGGTCATACCTTGGATACAAAAGAAAAACGATATTTATCTTCAAGTACTACCAGACCCGGCTTGGGATCCGGTCGACTTTCAAACAATGAAGAAGCCCAGCTTACTTTTTTTATTGCAGCATTTTCCATGCTGGCTAAAATTGCAAAAGCTGATGGGCATGTTTCAAAAATTGAAATAAGTTCGGTTGAAGATTTTATGCAAAATGATCTTAACCTTGATAGTGAATCTAAAACTACAGCCAGAAATATTTTTCGAGAAGCAATAAATTCTCCAGAACAATTTGATGCTTTTGCTATTCAATTTTATGGTGTTTTTAGATCTCAGCCAAGATTGATTGAACTGATGATGGATATGCTTTTAAGAGTATCAACAGCAGATGGAGAGATCAGCCCTGAGGAAGAAGTTCTGCTTTTAAGTGCGGTAAGAATATTTAATATATCAAATAGTGCGTACTCAAATTTTAAAAAAAGATATATTAAAGAAACAAATAAATATTATGCTCTATTAAATTGTGATGAAAATGCATCTGATCAGGACATTAAAAAACAATATCGTAAGCTTGCAACAGAATTTCATCCTGATAAAATCCAATCCAAAGGGCTTCCTGAAGAATTTGTCAAATTTGCAAATGATAAATTTATCAAAATCCAGGAAGCCTATGACTATGTTAAAAAAGAAAGAGGGCTTTAACCCTTTATATTAAACCTTTTTCTTTAGCTATATCTGTATAAGTTCCAATAATGTTTTCTGGTGGAACCCATTTTTCAGAGTCTTTTTTAGGTTTCAGAGTCATGCTGTCAAATTCACACCTTGTAACACAAAGACCGCATCCTATACATCGATCTGTGTTTACAAAGGCTGTCTCTTCAATTGTAATAGCATCCATGGGACATACTTCTGCACATGCCTCACAAGCAGTGCATTGTTCGTCAATCACTTCAGCATAGTAACTGGAATTGATAATTTTTGCAGGTTTTTCATTGTTTTTCAGGTTTTTAAGTATTTGACAGCAGCAATCACAGCACATGCAGATGTTTAAAGGTTTTTTTGAATTCCCCGGTTGGAGGACAAGTCCTTTGTCAATTGCATTATGTAGAATATCTATTGCTTCATCCTGAGTGATTTCTCTTCCAATATTTCTTTTTTCATAATAATATGCTCCGCCAGCAAAAATTAAGCATGTCTCCAGAGGTTTGTCGCAACCTTTGTCAAGCATTGTGTGCTCTTTTCGGCAGATACATGGCGCAACGATTATTTTGGACTGGGATTTTATAATTTTTTCTGCTTCTTCATAATCCATGATTTTAGTTTCAGCATTTATGGAAGTGCTGACAGGTATAACTCTCAATTGTTGAGTCTTATTTTTGTACATTTCGTCTGTGAGATAAGGAACATATTCATTAAAGTCTTTAATTAATTCTTTAGTTAACAAATCCACTTGGTATTCCCAAATACCAATGACAAATTGTGCCTGCATATAAGTTTCAATACCATTTCTAAAAGTGTAAAGGACAAGTCCTTTTTCAAGCATTATTTTTAAAAGTTTTTCTAATTTAGTTTCATCTTTGCCAAGGCGTTTTGCTATATCCTTAACTTCTTCAGGGATCATATGAAGCGATGATGCAAGCTCTGCTTCTTCTTCAGTAAATAATTGTTTTAAAATTCTAATCTCAACTCCTGTTTCTGTTTCAGGAAATCCACCAGGAGTTTTGTTAAGATGTATTGCAAGTTTTTTATAAATATTTGTCATTTTTCCACCATTTAAATTAATGTATATTTAATTTACTATTCCGTATAATTTATTATTTTCATCCCATTTGATGGGAATAATATCAACAATTTTTTCTTTTAGGTCATTTTCGCCCTTAACGAGAACTGACAAATAGTTTGAAGTAGTTGCCTTTAATAAATTGGTTTTTTTATCTCTTTTGGTTTGAATAACAGCTTTAAAGTTTTTGTTGATCATTTTACTTTCAAACTCATTCTTTTTTTCATTTGAAAGTTTTCTTAAAAAGGAACACCGTGATTTAATCTCACTAATATCGACTTTGTCAGAAAATTCATAGGCTTTTGTACCTTTTCTTGGAGAATATGGAAAAACATGCAGGTATGAAATTTCTAGATCTTTGATAAAAGAATAGGTTTTTTCAAAATGATCTCTTGTTTCTCCTGGGAAGCCTGCAATAACATCAATTCCCAAGGATACCCTTGGAAGTTTTTTATTTATTTTGACGATTAAATTTTTAAAAAATTTTGTGTTATAAGGTCTTTCCATTTTTTTTAAAATTTCATCATCACCACTTTGTAATGGAATATGGAAATGGTCACATAAACGAGTGTTATCTTTGGCAAAATTAATAATGTCATCTGTTAATTCATTGGGTTCAATGGAGCTTATTCTTATTCTTGGAATTGTTTTTTCCATCATGATATTTTGAAGCAGCCTAGAAAACGTTGATTTTTTAGTGAAATCCAAGCCCCAGGCTCCTATATGAATACCAGTTAAAATAGCCTCATTAAAACCATTCAAATAAAGTTGTTTTAGATTTGTTATAATTTCATTTTCTGGCATACTCCGGCTTTTTCCCCTGGCATAGGGAATAATACAATAAGAACAATAAGAATTGCAGCCATCCTGAATTTTAAGGTATGCCCTGGTCATTTCTCCTTTAACAAGGTGTTTGAAAGATTTAAAAGTTGTGTCATTATACCTGTTAGAATTTGGGATTGGCAAAGATTTATTAATAGTATCAGAGATATGAAATTTATTATTATGACCTATAATTTCATCAACATTTTCAATTGCTTTTATTAATTCAGGTTCTATCTGGGCATGGCAGCCTGTAACAATAATTTTTGAAGATGGATTAGAATTTGTAATTTTTCTAATTGCCTGTCTTGATTGCATTCCAGCTTTTGAAGTGACAGTGCATGTGTTAATAATGCAAATTTCAGCGTCATGCATGGTTTTTGTTTTTTTAAATCCGTAGTTAATAAGCTCGGTTGCAATGCCGTCAGATTCATATCGGTTAACTTTACAACCAAGTGTTTTTATATAAAAAGTTTTCATATAATAATACCGGATCCCATAACTATATCATTATCATAAAATACTGCTGTTTGACCCGGTGTTATAGCAAATTGTGGTTTTGTAAATTCTACATCAATTATGCTGCTATTGTTCCTTTTTGTAAGGAGGGATGGAGATTGACTGTGATTATATCGTATTTTTGTTGTAGCATTTAGTGGAAACTTAATATTTTTTTCTATCCAGTTCAAAGAAGTTACGCTAAAGTTTTTTGTTAATATTTCGTTTTTAAAACAAACAACTAAGGTGTTATTTTCAGTATCAATTGTTTTGACATAGTATGGTTCTGAAGAAGGGCAGTTAATCCCACGCCTCTGTCCAATTGTAAAATTATAAAGTCCTTTATGAGTACCAATAATTTTCCTATCTGTTGTGATAATATCTCCAAAGTTTGATCCTATATTGACTTTAGAGTGAATAAATTGACCAATAGATTCATCTTTTAAAAAGCAAATGTCCTGGCTTTCTTTTTTTTCAACAGGAGTTAAATCATTAGTTTCGGCGATTTTTTTAACTGCTTCCTTAGTAAGATTTCCCAATGGAAAAATAATTTTGCTGAGTTCTTTTTCAGAAAGCAAAGATAAAAAATAAGATTGTTCCTTTAAATTATCCAATCCTTTAATAAGGGTATGATGATCCTTTTGTTTTTTAATTATTGCATAGTGACCAGTAGCAAGAGCATTTGCTCCATAAGATTTTGCAGTATCTAAAAGAGCACCAAATTTGATGATTTTATTGCAGAGAATACAAGGGTTAGGGGTTTTGCCTGATAAATATGTATTGATAAAATAATTAACAATTTTATTTTCAAATAGTGAAGAAAGATCGATGTTTTTGATTTCTATATCAAGTTGTTCTGCAATAGATGACAGATCAAATTTGTTATTTTCATACCCAGTTGAAAAATGAATACCAAATACGTGGGGATAGTTTTGCTTTAGAATATAACCTGCTACAAGAGAATCAACACCGCCACTTAAAGCTATTGCAACCTTTTTAACATCATTATTCATAATGTTTGTACATTATTTTTTAAACTAAAAGATCTTCAGTGTTTTTTGCAAAAAGACCCATAGCTTTTGTAGGACATGTTAAAATGCAAAGCTCACATACACTACAAAGTTTATTATTAAATTCTACTTCCATTTCAGGGCGACGTATTGATAATGCACCGGTAGGGCAAACAGCAGTACATGCACCACAATGCGTGCATATTTCAGCATCTTTATAAATTTCCTGATCAGGGTAACTTATACTAATGCCCTGATCCTTTAGATATTGAACGCCTTTTTTGAAGTTTGCTTTTGTTCCTGAAATTTCAAGAGCCATTTGACCTTCTTTTCGGTTTGATATATTTGCTCCCAGGATATTGAAAATCAAATCAAACTGTTTTGTTAGAAAACAAACAATTGCCTTTTGAGCAATTACAGGTGGAAACTTCAATATCAGTATTTTAGAATACAATTTGTCCTCCAAAATCAAACATTTACGTATTGTTTGCAAAGATTATTTTCCAGCTTATATAATTAAAGCTTTTTAATCCTTGCAGTCAACTAATTTTTATTCTGGCATCATTGTTGCCGGGTCAAGAAGATATTTTCTATCTTTATCAACACCATTTTTAAGAACAGTGGCTTCAATTTTATTGTCTTTAGGGTTTAATAATAATGCTTTGTCAAACCGATCTTTAACATTTTCAAATTGTTTTGGATATCCATCTGGGCATAAAGATTCTTCCCTATGGGTTCGCATGGAAAACCAGATAGAAATTTTAAAAGTTTCAGATATGTTTCCAAGTTGGTCAAGCAGGCTTGAAAGGTCATTATCAAAGTTCAACCCGTCTATAACGAGAATTGATGGAAGGCCGTTATTGGTTTTCTTGAAGCTGTTTAAATAATCATTGATTTTTTTTGGATCAAATGATGATTCATTATAGGTGATACCAACCTTTAATTGGTTGATATCATCCCACAATCTTTTGGCTTTTTGCGGGTCAACATATCCAATTGAATCAACAAGGTTATTAAAACTATCCATGTACCTTAAATTAATTTTTTCCATGGGATCATTGAGACTAATATGAATAATTTTTTCATTATTTAATAATCTGGTCAGTGCAATTTGAACTAAAAACTGCGTTTTCCCAACACCTGCCCGGGAAAGAACCGCTCCAAATTTAACCTGAGTGATGGAGTCAGGGTTAAGTATTTTACAAACAGGGCTTCTATTAACAAGGTCTTTTCTAAGCAATTTTTTTACCTCTTTTATATAAACTTTAATATTAAGTTAAGTTAATTAAATTAAAATGAAAAAACAAATTATTTTTCATTTTTTTTCTTTTCTTCTTCCTTTTTTTTGAAAATCTCTTCTGCAATTTGCTGCGGAACTTTTTTATATGATGAAAACTCCATAGAAAATTGAGCTTTGCCCTGTGTGCCGGATCGTAGTACAGTTGAAAAACCAAACATATCTGAAAGTGGTACTGTGGCTTCAATTACAGACATAACGCCTTCTTCCTGGGAACCTTCAATGATTCCTCTGCGTTGATTAATAAGTCCCATACATGCACCCTGAAATTCATTAGGGGTTTCTATAACTACTTTCATAATCGGCTCTTTTATAACAGGCTTTGCTTTGTCATAAGCTTCACGGAATGCTCCTCTAGCTGCCGAAATAAATGCCATTTCTGATGAGTCAACAGAATGAAAAGCACCATCATGGATAGTTACTTTAATACCGGTAACAGGGAATTCAAGTTTTGGCCCTTTTTCAAGGCAGGCTCTAAAGCCTTTTTCGCAGGATGGAATATACTGGGTTGGGATTTTGCCCCCGGTAATTTTATTATTAAATTCAAAGTCATCCTCACAAGGCTCCAAAAATCCTGCAATCCTTCCAAATTGTCCCGCACCACCTGTTTGTTTTTTATGAGTATAATTAAAATCAGCTTTCCTTGTAATTGTTTCTCTATATGCAACCCTTGGTTTACCTATTTCAACTTGGGCATTATATTCTCTTTTCATTCTTTCAACATAAACATCTAAATGAAGCTCACCCATTCCCTGGATTATTGTTTCATTTGTTTCCCTATCAACATAAGTCTTAAAAGTAGGATCTTCTTTTGTAAAACGATTTAATGCTTTTGACATAGCAATTTCAGATTTATTATCAATAGGTTTCAATGAAAGGGAAATAACAGGTTCCATAATATGCATTGAAAGCATTGTATAATTTATTTCAGGGCTAGTAAAACTGTCACCTGAAACACAATCAACGCCAAACATAGCTCCTATATGCCCAGCTGGAATTTCTTCGACTTCTTCCATTTCAGATGAATGCATTCTGATAAGTCTTCCTGGGCGGATTTTTTTCCCGGTTCTGGTATTAATAACAGCAACCCCTTTTGTAATACAACCCTGATAAACTCTTACATATGTAAGTTGGCCATATTGTCCATCGTCAAGTTTAAATGCAAGTGCTACTGTGGGTTCATCAAACTCACTTTTTAAAATCACAGTTGCTTCATTATTATCAAGATCAATAGCTTCATTGTCAATATCAATAGGGGAGGGTAGGTAATCTATTACAGCATCCATCCCTGGCTGAACTGCTTTATTTTTATAAGCTGAACCCATAAATACCGGAGTCAGTTTTCTTGCAATCGTACTTTTTCTAATACTTTGCGTCAAAAGTTCTACACTGATTTCTTTTTCTTCAAGAATTGCATCGGTGAGCTCATCGGAAAATTCTGAAACTTTATCCAGCATTTCTTCTCTTACTTCCATTGCTTGTTTTAGAAGGTTTTCAGGGATATCTTTTTCAATAACCTTTTCACCATTCTCACCTTCAAAAAAGTATGCTTTCATTTTTACAAGGTCAATAACACCTTCATGGTCTTGCTCGAGTCCAATCGGTATCTGCATTGGAACAGCATTGTGTCCAAGTTTATTTTTAAGTTGTTCAATAACTTTAAAAGGATTAGCACCGCTTCTATCACATTTGTTTATAAATGCCATACAAGGAACTTCATACCTCTTCATCTGCTGATCAACAGTAATTGATTGCGATTGAACTCCTGATACAGAACACAGAATAAGTATAACGCCATCTAAAACCCTTAAAGACCTTTCAACTTCTACAGTAAAATCAACATGACCAGGTGTGTCAATGATATTTATATCATGGTTTCTCCACCTGCAATAGGTTGCAGCAGACGCAATGGTAATACCTCTTTCTTTTTCAAGTTCCATGGAATCCATGATTGCGCCGGTGCCATCTTTTCCTTTTACCTCGTTAATTTTATGGATCCTGTCTGTGTAAAATAATATTCTTTCGGTAAGCGTTGTTTTACCTGAATCAATATGAGCGCTAATTCCTATGTTCCTAACGCTTTTTAAATCTCTTTCCATGATCTTTAGTCTTCCCTTAAAAAATTACAATGTTAAAAAAATAATCATTATGATTTAGTTAATATTTAATTGAATAATTGAATAAAAATTACGATTTTGTTAGTATATTAAAAAAAAGGAAACATATCAGAATATTAGAAAATATTCAACATAATTTTAAATAAAGTAGAACATGAATACATCTAACACAATGTTTTTTGATGATAAGTGGAAAAGTCTCATTGAAAATGGAAGTAAAAGTTTTAAATTAAGCCTTGATGAGCATCAACTTAATTTATTTGCAACCCATGCAGCAAGTTTAACCATGTGGAACAAAACCATAAATCTTACATCAATAAAAGATCCTGATGAAATAGCATTAAAACATTTTATTGATTCTGTTGCATTAATGCCATATATAAAAAAACAGGCAAGGATTTTAGACATAGGTTCAGGCGGCGGATTCCCGGGATTCTGTTTGAAAGTTGTAAATCCTGATTTAGATATTGTAATGATAGATTCTGCTAAGAAAAAAGTTAATTTTTTAAAAGATTTAATCAGAACCACTGACATGAAAAATATAGAAGCAAAACAAGTCAGAGCTGAAGACCTTGCAAATGACGACCTTTATTTCGGCTCTTTTGATATAGTGGTTTCCAGAGCATTTTCCAGACTTGATAAGTTTGTCCAGCTCTCAATACCATTTTTGAATGAAAATGGTATTATCCTTGCTATGAAAGGGCAAAATCCAATCGAAGAAATCAATCAATTAAAAAAATTAAAAAAAATCAAAGAATCACATATGAATATAAAATTATATTCATATGTTCTGCCTTTTCAGAATATTGAACGATCGATTGTTAAAATAAGCTGAAGAACATCGTCAGATAACAACTTAAAATGAAGATGAGGACTATATGGAAAGATGAAAAAACTTGGGCTTGATAAGACCACTTTCAAGTAAAATGGTAGTTGAAATCTTGCTATATTTCTTTTTTATTAAAAATAAATAATGTTAATAATGTTAACAAAATAATAAATACAAAGATATTTAATAAAGGATGTATTGGTCCTATACCAACAAACTTAGTCTGATTAATTAACGAATCTGCATATACTTGCACCATAAAAAGTTTTGGATAAAAAATACGCCACGGGGTAAGAGATGGATCAGCCACGGAAGGAGCCAAAGCTGTTAACAATTCACTGCTTAATACTTTATACCCGCCATCAGAAACAAATCCCAGAAATAATAATCCAATTGCAAACATAGCACTTATAAAATCTGGTAAGAACAAGGAAAACAAGCATACTGTCACTATAATAAAAAGAAGATTAACTGAACAAACAATTGATGCTCCAAGATAGCTCAAAGGCATTTCATTTGTATGTAACCAGATAATTAAACACAAGGTTAAATGTAGGATAAACATAAATCCTGAAGAGAGTAACCATGTTCCGGTTATCCTACCAAGAGAATATTCCCAACGCTTAACAGGTCTTGAAAGAAACATATGGACAGAACCATCATTTTGATCCCTGCTAAAAATTTTCATTGATATCATTGAAACCATTAAAAGCATTCCCATTAGAATGGTCTGGAAAATAATACGCGAAACAGGTCCTATACTCTCCAACTGCTGACCATTAATTTCATAGCTTGAAAAATAACATCCGCGCATTACAAAAAGAAGCCCCATGGATATTGCAAGAAGAAGATAAAAACTCTTGGCTTTCAATTGGTCAATAATCGTAAATCGAGTGATTTTTATTATCATTTTATAATTATTTATTCTCTTGGGTTACATAGTTAACAAAAACTTCTTCAAGACTTTCCCCGTGGCTGAGTATGGAATCAATTGAACCTTTTTTAACTATTCTGCCTTTATGCATAATTGCCGTAGTATCACATGTTTTTTCAACCTCTGAAAGTAAATGTGAATTCAACATAATAGTTAATCCATCACTTCTAAGGTTTCCAATAATGTTTCTGACATCTCTTATACCAAGAGGGTCAAGACCAGAAACAGGTTCATCCAACATCAACAACTCTGGGTTACCCATTATCGCAGCAGCAATCCCAATCCTTTGTTTCATACCTTTTGAATATCCTGAACTTTTATTCTTTTCTTTGCCTGTCATTGATACAACTTCCACAACTCTTTCAGCTTCAATACGTGCATTCTTCCCTGATAATCCAATTAAAGACGCGTGACGGAAAAGATACTCAAAACCTGAAAGGTGTGGAGGGATCATATGTTGTTCTGCTATATACCCAAGATTTTTCCTGGCATTTATTTTAGAGGAGGGAGTTCCATTTATTAACACTGAGCCTGAAGTCGGCTGAATAAATCCCAGCAACATTCGGATAATTGTTGTTTTGCCGGCTCCATTTGGTCCAAGTAATGCAAAAAATTCACCTTTATTAACTTGGAGTGAAACCTGGTCGACAGCTTTAAAGTTGCCAAAGTTTTTTGTAACATTATCCAGTATAATCATTTTTAGGACACCGCTTTCAACTATAAATCTATTCAAAGAGTCAGATAGTTTTAATAATGTAAAATCATTATTAAAACTATCAAAATTTGAATACTAAAACACAAATTAAAGAAGAATACAATAAAACATATCAGAAGCTGAATATTTGCTATAAGAAATCTTAACCAAATAAAAAATATATTTGATGAATGGGGATAACCCATGCTGCATCTACTTGTCTTTTCTTCCACCGGTTGATAACAACCGAATGCTCCAGAAAAGACAACCAGACACAGCATTAGCTGCGAGAAGCATGCATCTTCATTTTTACTAAGGGGTAATCATTCCAATAGATGCCACCAACGTATTTCTTATGAAAGTAAACCTCTATTTTTGTTGATATTATGTAAGGAGGGGTGTAAATATTCGGTCAAGCACTTC
>JAGLHT010000054.1 GCA_023143455.1 Desulfobacterales bacterium | reverse complement strand
CCGAGGGTTTACCCTTTATAATTAATTCATTCAAAGGTTATTAAACCTGTCTTAAAAATTTAAACCCATGATTATTATAAAAAACACAACAAAAATCCCTTGAAGCTTATGATAATTATCTAAAAGGAAATCACAAAAAAGCACCAAACAGATCTCATAGAGCATTTAAAAGCACCATGAAAGCCATATCTGACAAAAATAAGGTCCTATGGTGCTAAAATAAACAGTAAAATCTGATAAAATATCTGACCATGATTTAGCACATATTCTCAATATGACTGCATCAGTCATAGTGTTTCTTAGCAGAGTCTGATAAAGTTCTAAATATATGACTGAAAATCATTTCATTCTTGAGTATAAGCCCGGATCAAAAAATATTTTATTACATTTCTGTATTAAATTGTAGACTTGATAAGATTGATGCAATACACAAGCAATTCACAGGGTTCTTTTTATTCTTTGGTACCTGCTAAACAAAGAGTCTTAAAAATACCTTTTGGTATAGGGTTTGCAATGTTGTAGTAAAAACATCTTAAACACAAGGAAGAGAATACTATGGGTAGAAACAAAATTATAATCAGAGACGCTATAGCTTGTGATATTGACTCGCTTACAATTCTATTACAGCAGCTTTTTTCCATTGAAAAAGATTTTGTATTCAACCTTGAAAAACAAAAGCAAGGCCTGTTGATTCTGCTTGATGGATGTGGAAAACACAGGACAATCAAGGTTGCCCAATACAATAATACAATTGTAGGAATGCTCTCTGTTCAGACCAGAATTTCAACAGCCATGGGAAACATTACTGCTGTTTTAGAAGATCTGGTTGTGGACTCAAATTATCGAAATATGGGTATTGGAAAAATGCTTCTTGAAGCCTGTTACTCTTGGGCTTTAAAAAGAGGTATTACACACTTGCAACTCCTTGCTGACAAAGAAAATCAGCATGCTTTAACATTTTATGAGCGGCAAAGCTGGAACAAAACAAATCTTATTTGTCTTTTAAGAACTCTATAGCAATTTTTACTATGGGAAAAAATAGTCTATAAACACGCCATTCTATTAATATTACATTATTGTGATTTATTAAAACATATAATACAGTAATAAAATTATTTGATTAAATTTTATATAATATCAATTAGTTAAAAATTATGCCGAGTTATAATGTTTTTTGGAACAATGATTGCATTCCTTTTTCATAAGGCGTGAAGTAGTTTAGTTAAAAACATTAATTTAAGGAGCAATACTATGAGAAAAATTGCAATCTATGGAAAAGGCGGAATTGGAAAATCAACTACGACCCAAAATACAGTTGCAGGGTTGGTTGAGGCTGGAAAGAAAATAATGGTTGTGGGCTGTGACCCAAAGGCTGATTCAACAAGGCTTCTTCTCAACGGTCTTGCCCAAAAAACCGTATTAGACACTCTTAGGGAAGAAGGAGAAGATGTTATCCTTGAAGATGTTCTAAAATCTGGATACGGTGGCACTCTGTGCACAGAATCCGGCGGCCCTGAACCGGGTGTAGGCTGTGCAGGAAGAGGAATTATCACTTCAATAAACCTTTTGGAACAGCTTGGAGCCTATTCTGACGAAACACTGGATTATGTGTTTTATGATGTACTTGGAGATGTAGTTTGCGGGGGTTTTGCTATGCCCATGCGAGAAGGCAAGGCAAAAGAAATCTATATCGTGGTATCTGGTGAGATGATGGCAATGTATGCAGCCAATAATATATGCAAAGGGATAGTAAAATTTGCCAACTCAGGCGGTATCCGATTGGGAGGACTCATCTGCAACTCCAGACAGGTTGATAATGAAAAAGAAATGATAGAAGTTCTAGCAAAAAAGCTTGGGACCCAGATGATCCATTTTATCCCTAGAGAAAATATGGTTCAACAGGCGGAGATCAATAGAAAAACAGTTATTGAATTTGCACCTGAGCATCCCCAAGCTGATGAATACAGAACTCTTGCAATGAAAATAGATGAAAATAAGAACTTTGTAATTCCGACACCAATAACCATTGAAGAACTGGAAGCCCTGCTTATCAAGCATGGGATTGCTGCTTAAAATCAGAATATAAAGGAAATTTAAAACAATGAAAATAATGATCAGATCAATTGTAAGACCGGAAAAAGTACATGACGTAATGGCAGCACTTATGGAAGCAGGCTTTCCTGCTGTGACTCGAATAAGTGTCGTAGGTCGCGGGAAACAAAGGGGGATTAAAATAGGTGAAATCACCTATGATGAGATTCCCAAAGAGATGCTCATTACTGTGGTTGAAGAAAAAGATAAAGATTTTGTCCTGAAAACTGTAATGAAAACTGCCAAAACCGGAGATAATGGTGCTTTTGGCGATGGCAAAATCTTTGTCAGTCCTGTTGAAGAAATCTATACCATCAGCTCCGGAATCAAAGAATTAGAAAAAGAAAAATCTGAAGAGGTGTCAGTATGAAAGAAGTCATGGCAATTATACGCATGAATATGATCAATACAACCAAAAAAGCCCTTATTGAAGCTGGAATCTCGTCCATGACAGCGATGGAAGTTCTTGGCAGAGGCAAGGGGCTTGTGGACCTAAATCTTTTAAAAGGAGCTGAACAAGGCTATGAAGAAGCCATTGCTCAATTGGGCCAATCCGACCGGCTCATTCCAAAAAGAGCTATCTCAATTGTTGTCCCGGATAAACTGGTTTCAAAAACAGTAAAAACCATTATTAATTCCAACCAGAAAGGTAAATCCGGTGATGGCGTTGTTTGGGTTATGCCAATTTCTGAGTCACTTTCTGTAAGAACAAGTGAGCGTGGAGACAATGTTCTTGATGAGTTTTAACACAAAAAAGAAGGAAGAAAACATGAGTACTAAATTAAAAGGTCGCGGATCAAACTCTAATGAAAATAAATCTGGAGATGCTTTGCCAGACAGGCTAAGCATGATAGACCCAGAAGAAGTAAAAAAAGAGCTTCTTGCAAGATATCCTGCTAAAGTTGCGAGGAAAAGATCAAAGCAGATTATGGCAAACAAAATTGATGAAGAAGGTGAAGTCCCGGTAATGAGTGCAAACGTAAGAACTATACCTGGAATCATAACCCAGAGGGGATGTTGTTATGCTGGCTGTAAAGGGGTTATTCTTGGTCCAACAAGGGATATAGTAAACATAACCCATGGCCCAATCGGATGCGGATTTTATTCCTGGCTGACTCGGAGAAATCAGACAAAACCCTCATCAGACAAAGATGATAATTTCATGACCTATTGTCTCTCAACTGATATGCAGGATAAGGACATTGTTTTTGGTGGAGAAGAAAAACTTAAAACTGCTATTCAGGAAGCCTATGATATTTTTAAACCCAAGGCTATCAGTATCTTTGCTACTTGCCCTGTTGGTCTAATAGGCGATGATGTCCACTCTGTGGCAAGGGAGATGAAAGAAAAACTAGGAATTAATATTTTTGGTTTTTCCTGCGAAGGTTACAGGGGGGTAAGTCAGTCGGCCGGTCATCACATTGCTAATAATGGTATTTTCACCCATGTGGTTGGAAAAGACGATTCAATTAAAAAAGCTGATTATAAAATCAATCTATTAGGTGAATATAACATTGGAGGAGACGGGTTTGAGATAGATCGTATACTTGATAACTGTGGCATATCAATTGTCTCTACCTTTAGCGGCAATTCTACTTATGACCAGTTTGCCAATTCACATACTGCTGACCTCAACACAGTGATGTGTCACAGGTCCATAAACTATGTGGCTGACATGCTGGAAATAAAATATGGAATTCCATGGATTAAAATTAATTTTATCGGGGCGAAATCAACAGCTAAATCCTTAAGAAAAATTGCAACGTATTTTGAAAATCCAAAATTAATTAAAAAAGTAGAGGAAGTCATTAAAAAAGAAATGCCTCAAATTGAAACAATAAGAAAGGATGTCAAAAAAAGATGTGCAGGCAAAATTGCCATGCTGTTTGTTGGAGGCTCACGTGCTCACCATTATCAGGAGCTTTTTAAGGAAATTGGCATGAAAACAATTTCTGCGGGTTATGAGTTTGCCCATCGCGATGATTATGAGGGAAGAAAAGTACTTCCTGATATTAAAATTGATGCTGATTCAAGAAATATAGAAGAACTTGCTGTAGAAAAAAATGAAAAAAAATATATTGCAAGAAAAACTGACAAAGAAATCGAAAAGCTTGAAGAGCAAGGGTTAGCATTTAAAAGTTATAACGGCATGATGCCTGAAATGGAAGCTGAAGCCCTTATCATTGATGATGTCAGCCAATATGAAACCGAAATGCTGTTAAAAATATATAAACCAGATATTTATTGTGCGGGAATAAAAGAAAAATACGCAATTCAGAAAAACGGAATCCCTATGAAACAACTTCATAGTTATGATTCAGGTGGTCCTTATGCAGGCTTCAAGGGTGCAGTCAATTTCTATAAAGAAATTGACCGACTGGTGAATTCTAAAGTCTGGGATTATCTTGAAGCTCCTTGGCAAGCAAACCCTGAACTCTCTGCAAAATATGTATGGGAGTAATCCAAGGAAATATTAAATATTTAGAGAATCCAGAAACACTTAAAACAGGAGAAATGTACAAATGTTGCTCAGACATACTAATAAAGATATAAAAGAGCGAAAAGCTCTTAATGTAAATCCTGCAAAAACATGTCAGCCCATAGGTGCTATGTATGCATCTCTTGGAATCCATGGTTGTCTTCCTCACAGCCATGGATCCCAAGGATGCTGTGCATATCACAGAAGCGCCCTAACCCGTCATTACAGAGAGCCTGTTATGGCTGCCACAAGTTCCTTTACAGAAGGATCTTCGGTCTTTGGTGGACAGGCCAATCTTATTCAGGCCATTGATAATATTTTTACAACCTATGACCCGGATATAATTGCTGTTCATACCACTTGCCTTTCAGAAACAATTGGAGATGATGTAAACCAGATTACCATCAAAGCAGTGAAAGACGGTAAGGTTCCCAAAGGTAAATATGTTATTCATGCAAGTACCCCGAGTTATGTTGGCTCCCATGTAACAGGTTTTTCCAATATGACAAAAGCCATGGTCATGCATTTTGCAAAGTCCACGGGCAAACCTAATGGTAAATATAATATTATTCCGGGATATGTTGAACCTTCGGATATGACAGAAATAAAAAGAATAGTTGAAAAACTTGGTATCAAACCTATCCTATTCCCAGATACATCCAATGTCCTTAATGGACCTCAGACAGGTAGATACAGCATGTTTCCCGAAGGAGGAGTCACCATAGATGAACTTAAAAGTTCCGGAGATAGCATGGGCACTATTGCACTTGGCTCTTTGGCTTCAGCTGATGCTGCAAGATCTTTGGATTCAAAATGGAGAGTACCATGCCAGGTTCAGGATCTTCCCATAGGTCTTGCCGCAACTGACCGATTCGTTAATGCTTTAAGAATAGCTGCTGGTGTAAGTGTACCTGATGAAATCACCAGGGAAAGGGGGCAGCTTCTAGATATAATAACTGATATGCATCAATATTTTTACGGCAAGAAAGTTGCTCTGTCAGGAGATCCCGATCATCTGATATCTTTGACAGAATTTCTGGTTTCCATTGATATGGCACCTGTTCATATTGTTACTGGAACCTCTGGAAAAGATTTTGAAAAAAGGATTCAGGATATCACTTCCCACCTTCCCTATAAAGTCAATGTAAAAGCAGGTGGTGATATGTTTACTCTTCATCAGTGGATAAAAAACGAGCCTGTTGATCTATTAATTGCCAACACATACGGCAAATATATAGCAAGAGACGATGATATTCCATTTATCAGGTATGGATTCCCCATACTTGACAGAATTGGACACAGTTATTTTCCATCTGTTTGCTATAGAGGTGGCATAAGGTTACTTGAAAAGATCCTTGATGCGCTCATGGATAGACTCGATAGAGATGCACCTGAAGAGAAATTTGAACTTGTAATGTAGGCTAATTTTTATGAAAAATATTTCAGTACTAAAAGAGAGAGAGAAACATATCTTCCAAAAAGGCAAAGACAACTTTGATATAAGTTGTGAGAAGAAAAGCCTTGCAGGAGCTGTGAGCCAGAGGGCATGTGTATTCTGCGGATCAAGGGTCGTTCTATATCCCATTGCTGATGCTCTGCATATTATACATGGCCCTATAGGTTGCGCATCATATACCTGGGACATCAGAGGTGCCTTGTCCTCGGGACCGGAACTTCACAGAATGAGTTTTTCAACTGATCTTTCTGAAACCGATGTAATTTTCGGTGGGGAAATGAAACTTGAAAAAGCCTTGCTGGAACTCATTGACAAATACTCTCCAAAGGCTGCTTTTGTTTATGGAACCTGTATTGTAGGTCTAATAGGAGATGATGTTGAATCTGTGTGCAGAAAAGTTGAAAAGATAACCAAAATCCCTGTTTTACCTGTACACTCCGAGGGTTTTAAAGGAACTAAAAAAGACGGATATAAAGCTGCCTGTGATGTATTATTCAACCTTATTAATAGAAATGGTATCCAGAAAAAAGTCCCCCAGAGCATAAATATCCTGGGAGAATTCAACATTGGTGGTGAGACCTGGATGATCAAGGAATATTATAAGAAAATGGGTATCAATGTTGTATCTGTGATGTCTGGTGACGGGAGGGTAAAAGATGTCACAATGGCCAGCAGTGCATGCTTGAATGTTGTACAGTGTTCGGGTTCCGTGACCCATCTTGCAAAAAAAATGGAAGAAGAATATGGAATTCCCTTTATCCGAGTATCTTATTTCGGTATCGAAGACACTTCAGATGCTTTATATAGAGTTGCAAGTTTTTTTAAGGAAAACTCAGAAATTTTAAAAAGGACTGAAGAGTTAGTTCGAAAAGAAGTAAAAGCTATTGTTCCAGGTCTTTCTCAGATAAAAAAAGATCTCACTGGCAAGAAAGCTGCCATATATGTTGGAGGCGCGTTCAAGGCTTTTTCCCTGATTAAAGCATTAAAACATTTAGGCATGGAGGTAATACTGGCTGGCTCACAGACCGGTACTACAGAAGATTATAAAATTTTAAGAGGCATGTGCAGTAAAGGAACAATTATTCTTGATGATGCAAATCCCCTTGAGCTTGCAAAATACATAATGGAAAAAGATGCTGACCTTTTTATAGGGGGCGTAAAAGAAAGACCCATTGCATACAAACTAGGAATCGGATTCTGTGATCATAATCATGAAAGGAAAATACCTTTGGCAGGATTTGTTGGAATGCAAAATTTTGCCATAGAAGTTCATCAAACAGTTACCAGCCCCATATGGGACCTGGTACCACGAAGATTAAAAAAAGCAAAACAATGAATAATTTAATTAGAGAGGACAAAATGATCCAAAAACATAACTATACAGCAACTCAAAATGCCTGTAAAACTTGCACTCCTCTTGGCGCAGCACTGGCATTCAATGGAATTGAAAAGACCGTTCCCCTGCTTCACGGGTCCCAGGGTTGTTCAACATATATGCGACGATATCTGATCAGCCACTTTAAAGAGCCAATTGATATTGCATCTTCTAATTTTTCCGAAGAAACCGCTGTTTTTGGAGGAGCAGCGAACCTGAAGCTTGCAATAGAAAATATTTCAAAACAATATAAACCTTCCATGATAGGCATTGCATCTACATGTCTAAGCGAAACCATTGGAGATGATGTTCCCATGATTTTAAATGAAATGGGTTCATATGCAGGGAGTACCGCCCTGGTATATGTTTCAACTCCAAGTTATACTGGCACCCATATTGATGGCTTCCACCATGCTGTAAGGGCTATTGTAGACAGATTTAACCCGGTATCAAAAAAAGCAGGATATAGACCTAAACACAAACAAATAATAAATCTTTTTCCAGGCATGTTGTCCAACGAAGACATTCGCCATTTAAAAGAAATATTTAATGATATTAAAATCGAAGCGATTATTCTTCCTGATTACTCTGAAAGGCTTGAAGGGCCTTCCTGGCTTGAGTATCAAGCAATCCAGGAAGGTGGCACTCCCCTTAGAAAAATTAAAAAAATGCGCCTTTCTACAAAAAGTCTTGAATTTGGATCTATTCTTGGCCTGAGTGTAAAGAAAGGAACTGAAAGTGCAGGCTCACTGCTTGAGAAACGTTTTGGAATTCGTTGCGTAAGAATGGGTATACCCATTGGAGTGAAAGCTACTGATCTATTTTTTAAACAAATAGAAAAAATTACAGGGAAACCAACTCCTGAAAAATATCAAAAACAAAAGGGAAGACTAATTGATTCCTATGTAGATGGAAATAAGTACATTTCTCAGCGTAAAGCAGTAATTTATGGAGAAGAGGATTTTGTAACAAGTCTTGCAGGGTTCTTAGGTGAAATTGGTATCATTCCTGTACTTTGTGCTTCAGGAGGAAAAAGCGGTTTTTTCAAACAAAGCTTAAAAGACATTCTATCTAAAAATATATACAAACAGATTAATGTCCGGGAAGATATGGATTTTACACAAATGGAAGAACATGCAAAATTTCTTAAGCCTGATTTTATTATTGGTAATAGTAAAGGTTATAAAATGGCGAGAAGTCTTAAGGTCCCTCTGGTAAGGGTTGGATTTCCAATACATGATCGTGTTGGTGGTACTCGAATACTTCATATAGGATATCAAGGCACTCAAAGGCTTTTTGATACCATCATCAATGCACTTTTACACAGCCGCCAGGAATCCTCCAAGGTTGGCTATTCGTATATGTAAAGAAAGGATAATACAATGAATATTAAAAATCATCCCTGTTTTAACCCTGGTGCCTGTAAAGACTATGGTCGTGTTCATCTTCCAGTGGCTCCCCGCTGCAATATTCAATGCAATTTTTGCAATAGGAAATTTGATTGTGTTAATGAAAGCCGTCCTGGGGTGACCAGTTCTATATTAAAACCGTTTCAAGCTATGAATTACTTAGATGAAGTTATGTCAAAGAAAAAAGATATCGCTGTGGTTGGAATTGCAGGACCTGGTGATCCCTTTGCAAATGCTGCAGAAACCTTGACCACACTGAAACTTGTCAAAGAAAAATATCCAGACATGCTTTTATGTGTTGCTACAAACGGCTTAAACCTTCCAGATTGGATGGATGAAGTTAAACAACTTGATGTCACCCATGTAAGTGTAACTGTGAATGCTGTCGATCCTTTGATTGCAGAGAAAATATATGCATGGGTAAGGTTTGGGAAACGATCACTGGCACCTGAACAAGGAGCAAGGCTTCTTCTTGAACGACAGATTGAGTCTATAAAAGGTCTAAAGCAACGAGGAATTATTGTGAAAATCAATACAATCGTACTTCCGGGCATAAATGATCATCATGTTGGAGACATTGCAAAAAAAATGGGCGAGCTTGATGTAGACCTCTTAAACTGCATGGCATATTTACCAAGCAAAGGATCAAATTTTTCCCATCTTGAAGAGCCTTCAAAAGAGATGATGAATGATATCAGGAGCAATGCGGAACCATATGTTCCTCAGATGCTTCATTGTACAAGGTGTAGAGCAGATGCAGTTGGAAAGCTCAATGAAAAAACTGATGTTTCTCTAATGGACAGCCTTATTAAACATGCAACAGATACCAAACGTATAGAAAACAACAAACCTGTTGAAGATAAAAAAACTGGCCTTGTTGCTGTTGCTACAAGAGAAGGTGTTTTGGTCAACCAACATCTTGGAGAGGCAACACATCTGAATATCTATGATATCAACAAGGAAAAACTTATTCTTGTAGATAAGCGACAAACACCAGAAACCGGAGGTAAAGATTTGAGATGGCAAAAACTTGCCCAGATCATAAGAGATTGCGACCTTCTTTTGGTCAATGGAATTGGAGAAGCACCAAAAGATATTCTCACCAACAAAGGAATTAAAATACTTGAAGTAAACGGCATGATAAATGAAGTTGTTTATGCCGTTAA
Source organism: Desulfobacterales bacterium (assembly GCA_023143455.1). GTDB lineage: Bacteria > Desulfobacterota > Desulfobacteria > Desulfobacterales > Desulfobacteraceae > JAIOSM01. Next base: position 8,045 of record JAGLHT010000054.1, on the reverse strand, counting down.
AAATAATAAAGACATTAATCATTTAATTGCGAGAGAACATTCCGGCTGCGGCGAATCATGTAATGGTGCTGGATTGGGGTGCATGTAAAAAAAAGGAGAACACCAATGGTAAAACCTAAAAAACATATACTGGTCTGCGCAAGTTTTAGACCCAACGGAGAGCCTAAAGGAAAATGTCATAAAAAAGGTTCTTTGGATTTCTTACCATACATTGAAAATGAAATAATTGATCGGGGGCTTGAAGATGTTATTGTCTCAAGCACTTGCTGTCTTAAAATGTGCGATGAGGGTCCTGTTATGATAATCTATCCTGACAATCTCTGGTACGGGAATGTGAACAGTGAAGAAATCATTGATGAAATTCTTGACGCCATTGAAAACGATGTTATTGCTTATGAATATGCTTTATAACAATATCTTAAATATTGATTGCAAAAATTAAGGGTACGCAATGTTTCAATCAAAAAAACACAATGGACAAAAAAGAATTTGGATAGTTGATACAACGTTAAGGGACGGGGAACAAGCACCTGGTGTTGTGTTTAAGACTAAAGAAAAACTTGAAATTGCTTTAATGTTAGCTGAAACAGGAGTAGATGAGATTGAAGTCGGTATACCTGCCATGGGTGATATTGCATGCAAAGGAATAAGAAAGATTGTGAATCTTAACCTGCCCTGTGCCCTGTCTAGTTGGTGCAGGGCAAAAAGGCAAGATATTGAGCTTGCAGCAACTTGCAATACTCAAGGGGTCCATATCAGTTTCCCAACTTCCTCCATTCTGCTAAAAACATTTGAGAAAGATGAAAAGTGGGCTCTAAACTCCCTTAAAGAGCTAATTTTGTTTGCTAAAAAACACTTTGATTTTGTTTCAGTAGGTGCTCAGGATGCAACAAGGACTAACACAAAATTTTTAAAAAAATTTGCCAGGCTTGCAAATGATTGCGGTGCAAACCGCCTGCGTATAGCTGACACTGTTGGAATGGTAAATCCTTTAATAGTTCATAAAATAATTGGATCTCTTTTAAAAACCATACCTGATCTTAACCTTGAATTTCATGGTCATAATGACATGGGTATGGCAACTGGCAATGCTGTAACCGCCGTTGATGCAGGAGCCAGCTCATTAAGTGTTACGGTAAACGGTCTTGGAGAGCGTGCAGGGAATGCTCCTTTAGAGGAAATATGCATGGCCTTATTTGTAGTTGGAGGATATAATAGCAATATAAAAATGTCAAAACTTGAGCAGCTTTGCCAAATAGTTGCAAAGGCATCAGGACGGAATATCCCAAGTTCAAAACCCATAATTGGAAAGGATGTTTTCAGCCATGAATCAGGCATCCATTGTTCAGGTCTATTAAAAAATCCTTCATCATACCAACTTTTTGATCCAAAAATCATTGGGGAAAATAATATTGAATATATCATTGGCTACCACTCAAGCACTACTACTATAAGACATATACTTTCAAAAAAAGGTATTATAATTAATAAAAACGAAGCAGAAAAATTACTTAATATTGTTAGAAAAAGAGCATACAATCAAAAAAAAACTTTTTCTGCAAACAAGCTTGAAAAACTTTATAAGCTAACAATGAACAGCATATAATTGATCTGTTAGAAACAAATAAAAATATCCGTTTTTACCAAACAATATGAATCAAATACAATTTTTATTTTTTGGTTTTAGAATTAGATGGAATTAGCCCTAAATCACACAACACAATAAAACCGGCTACATAACTTGCATCAAGAGAAAGCAGCCCTTATTAAAATTTTGATAATGTATTGTCTTGGTAACCTAAGCTATTCAAAGCTCTAAATACTCTGCACATGGATAATTAATCTTGATTGTTAGAAATTTATTAAAATTACACATAACTAAACAATTGTTAAGTAAATAATTCGGTCATAAACGGTTTAAAATTTTCTGGCCAAATAGTTTTGAAGCTACATAACAATCTAAATTGAGATGGTGATTTACTATTAATTTGTTCAGCTTTTACCATCACGTTTTTTTGCCCATTACTATTGATTAATTCAAGAAAATCACAAGCAAATAAGCGTGGGACATATCCGACAATTTCGATTGGATCATCTGTTCTTAAAACTATTGCGTTTACATCCATCTTATTTTGAATATCGGGCATAATAAATAGTTGGTCATCAATTTTTAAAGTATTAACTCTATCAATATAATTTGGTGGTAAATATCTTATACCATGGCTGAAAAAAAATACTTCGTACATATCATTTTTCTTTTCTGGAATTGGGAATAATTGCAAATCATCTGTTGCTCTAATACCGCCAGATCTCGCCAATTCTTCAATCGGAGAAACCCCTTCTTTAGATAACTTAAGCCAATTTAAATATTCATTATATTCAGGTCTTGATTTCTGCATTAAACGGTTTTTGAAAATCGGGAAAATTTCTTCTGATTCAATTAACTTATCAAAATCAGTAATATTTGAAAAAGGTTCAAAAATTCCTTCAGAGTTTAGCTTCTTAGCGATATTAGTATATTTAAAAGAATATTTATTATTAGAATGATATAAGGTGGCAACAGGAATCCACTGATGAGTGGTACGGTTTCTCCATGCTACAATAATTTTTGAAGTCATAAGATCAATGCTCTCGTATAGCTAATAAACGGATAATATTTTCATTAAGTAATGAAATTGCAAAATCAACAGCAGCAGAACTTAATATATTATTAGGTATTTTGTCAAATACTTTTTTAATTGATTCTTTAGGTAAAAGCTTCACTTTATTTAACCAATATTCAGAAGCAACTTTGTTCTCTATAGCCAATAGCTTAAATGCATCAATTGTTTTTAAATTTTTTCCATTATTATCATAAAATGGTGTTTTAGGCTTTTGTACAAAAGCCTTTATAGAATATCTTTCATCCTTAGTTGATAGCCTATTTTTTCTTTCTTCATCTGAAACTCGGCATCCAAGACCTGATGCATGATCATATGTAGGTGCTAAATAGTACTCTTTTTCTTTATCATCAAAAATTATACCCCAATTCTCATGGTGACGGTCAGGATTAGAAATTAAACAATCAAACATTATGTAAGAAATGAATATATCTATTGGTTTTTTTATTGCACTATTTGTATCATATCCAATTGGTAACTTCACTATTTCACTTAAGTCCTGCAAAATTTTTATAATTGTTGATAACTTATATTCAGTTACTTTATATTTTCTATTTATTGGATATTTTTCATCTATTAAAGATACCAATAATTCATTCCCATGAATTAATCTACCATATTCCGGTACAAAACTTGGAGAAACCACACATTGTCTTTTTTCCCATAAAGCAAAGTCATATGTAGCACAAGGAATTGATAATAATTTTGCGATTTCACTTGTAACTTTTTCAGCCCAATTTTCACCAGTATTTTTACGTCCAATTTTACACAAACGACTTATATTATCTTTTTCTGTATAGAACCAGAATTTTTCTTTTGTGCCAAGTGGTTCCATCTTATCATACGTGGTAATTGAATATATGTCATATTTCATACGTATAACAACTTCATTTTAGTTTCTATTCTTATACTCATAATAATTATGTTAAAAATTAATAATATTATATTCTTTTTGATAGATGATTAAATAATTATTCGAATCAATGAAGCATCTCTATCAAACAAGTAATATTGACACAATTGGTAGAAGAGTACAAACTGAATTATAGTATTATGGATCGTATATATTTGTCAGGCTTTGAGGAGGAATTGATAGGAAGTTAATGTTAATACATTTGGTATGCTTATTTATATTGAAGAAACTTCTGAACTCTACTAATTGTTGACTCCTAAATAGACAGATTATAATCATTAAGATGCTTTTTAAGGTTTGAGATAGGATAATAATACTAAAGCTCATTCTTATATATTTATGCACCCACGATTTTTAGCACCACACTTTTTTCAGAAAACAGTTTACTCTTTAGAAGGAGATGTGTCCTCATTTTCCTCGACAGCCTTCTTTTTTTTCTCCAACTTGTGTTGCTTTTTCTCTTCTTTTTTCTTTTGCTTTGCCAATTCTTTTTGGCGCTTTTCAAATGAATAGTTTGGTTTAAACATGGGCAAATCCTTATTAATATTTTGTATTTTATCTAAAAAAGACTACGACAAAAAAGGACCCTATCAATATTACGAGTAGAAGCAAAGAAATTAATTATTTTTGTACATCAGATTGAGTAATCATTTTTTAAATTTTCAACACAGTAAGGCTTACACATACTTAGATAAGCGTTTTATCATCATTGCGAGGCAATAAACAAAAAGCAATTAGCCTGTTCAGCCGTACTAAAACAGGCATTCGATGTTTTTACCTATAAGCAATGAGTGATAAAATGAAGAACTGAACCAGCATAGACGCTGAAAAAAGGCGCAAAAATTCTAAATACGGGTATTGTATGTTCCTTACAAATGCCGCGCCCGACGTACGCGCCCTCTAAATGGACGTGAAATTTCAACTGGTCCCTTCTTTCCAGTCACAAATGGGAACAAGACTGGCGAACTTCCTCGGGTATGAATCGAGCCGGATTCTTTATTCTGGGATATGGATTAGGATATTATATCACCTTTCTTGATAGAGGTTTGAAGGGCTTTTTGTAGCGCATCTTTTAAATTTTTTGTGTTTTAAAAATTTAAAACCTAAGTGAAAAAAGTCCTTCAATCCTCTATCTTAAAAACAAATATTAAAATCTAAATTATAACCCAAGCCCCCCAGGATTCATGATATTATGAGGATCAAAATGCTTTTTGATAGCTCGCAAAACATCCATTTGCTTTTCACCCAGATGCTTTTCCATAAAGGGTGCCATCATTCTACCTATCCCATGATGATGACTTAATGAACCAAAATTCCCTTCAATTTTTTCTATAATGCCGCGCTGAAATATTCTAAATTCATCAATATCTTGCATCTTTGTGATAAAAATAAAATACAGGTTAGTACCCTGGGCATAAAAATGGGATGCATGGGTCATACAAATGGTGTGGGGATGTTTTTTGATATAATTTCTTACAGCACTATAAAGTTCTGATAGATGATCCCAGGTAACAGATGCCTCAAGCGTATCAATCAATACCCCAAAATCATTTAGAGTATCTCTCATGTAAGGATCTGAAAATCTTCCCTTTCGCCATTTTTTCATGGGGTACCCGGTAAGATATACTCCTTTGTTTGATTTACAAACCTTTTTAATCTGCTTAAAAAGATTTTTTACAAAGCTCTTCTCACCATCTGTCTGCCCCATCAAAAGACAACGCGAGCCTGATTTCATCCCTCTTAATACCATAAATTTATCCAACAGACCGCCCTCTATGCCATACATTTTCATGGCAATATCTGTCTCTTCAGGATCAGAAAACCTAAGTATCGAAGGCATGCCAAACTCGGCTTGACTGATCTGGCGCGCAGCATTTTGAACTTTTTCAAAATCTGGAAACATAAAGGTGAATTCTTTGGAAGTTTCAGGTTGATATTGAAAAACCTTCATGGTTACTGCAACCAGCACTCCAAAACATCCTTCAGATCCTTTCATGATATCATTGATTTTTGGTCCAGTAGCAGTAGCAGGGAAATCATGGGTTTTAAAAGACCCGGTTGGAGTAACATACTCTTGACTGAGTACAATATCAGAGGCATCACCATAATATGACGATGACTGTCCTGAGCCGAGAGTAACAACCCAACCACCAACAGAAGAGTATTCAAAACTCTGTGGAAAATGACCTCCAGTATACCTATTTTTAGAATTCAGTTTTCCCGGGGCATGATTTAACAAATCTTCATATTCAAGTCCCATCATACCTGATTCAACAGTAATGGTTTGGTTGATTGCATTAAACTCGATCACCTTGTTCATGTGGGTATTCATCACCAGAGTAACCCCGCCTTTTGGGCAAGCAAGACCTAAAGTAACGGAACTTCCGCCGCCATACACATGAAGAGGGATTTTTTTTATATGACAAAGTTCTACAATTTTTGTGATATCTTCCTTATTACGAGGATGCAGAACAATATCGCAAATATTTTCAATTCTTTCTTGTCTTAAATTAATAATGTCTTCCATGGATTTACCAGTGGAATATTTTAGCCGTGAATAGGTATCAAAGCTTAGATTCTTTTTGCCAACAATCTTTTCAAACTGCTGTATATCTGTAGGATGAATTGTTGTCTTTTGGGTATTTCCAACAATTTTTTCTCCTAAATTGACTGGAGTTTGAAATTCATTGTCAGAAAGCCCAAGTTCTTTTTTTATCACATTAAAAAAACCATGACTCGGGTTTTTAAAACAATCCTTTGCGCCCCATTTAAATATAGATCTGAAGGATTGTTGGGTTGGTTCTTTTTCCAGCCAATCCGGTATAAAATCTTGTTTTTTATTATTCATTATTTTGGATATCCTGTTATTTCCCGAATTTGTGAATACAAAGGCTCTAGTGCTGCATACATTTTAGTATAAACCCTTGAATATAACCTCCTATAAATTTGAACATGTTTCTTATTCGGTTCAAAAATATTCTTAACATGGACCATATTGACCACTGCCTCATCCAGGCTCTCATGCCATCCAAGACCCTTTGCAACAAGAATGGCTGCACCCAGACCCGATGTTTCATGGGTCTGCCCTTTTTCCATGGGAAGATTAAAAATATCTGCCATAATTCTACAAATTTCATCGCTTTGGGATGCACCACCAGAAACAGAAGCTTTTTCTATTTTTATCCTGGTTTTTCTTTGAATTTTTTCCATACCCTCACAAAGGGCAAATCCCAACCCTTCAATAACTGCCCGATACACATGATCTTTTGTATGTACATCCCCGAATCCGATCATAGCACCTTTGGCATCAGGATGATCCAAACCTGGTCCCCAATAAGGTTGTACAACAAGCCCCATAGCACCGGGCATGGTTCTCTCAAGGCATTGATTTAAGACTTCTTCAGCTGGAATGCCCATTGTTTTGGCCTGTTCAACTTCTTTGTGGGCAAACTCTTTTTTAAACCATGTGATCATCCAGAACCCTCTAAAAATCTCTATTTCAGGGTTAAAAAATCCCGGGGCAGGGGCCGGATATGCAGGCAAATATTTTATGGGTTCGATATATTTTTCAGACAAAGTCTGAACCGTTGCTGTTGTACCAAAGCTTAAGCTTGCCATTTTAGAGTTAACAACCCCTGCCCCTAAGGTTTCACATCCTTTGTCGGATCCGCAGGCAATCACAGGGATGCCTTTTTTGATTCCGGTTTGTTGTGCTGCTTGTGAAGTAATCCTGCCCAACTGATTCCCGGGTGGCACAAGGAGTGGAAGCTTGTCCATTTCAACAGGGAAAAGGTTTTTAGACAATTGATGTTTTTTTGCCCAAATATGCTTTTTATAACAAAACGGTATATGCCCGATCTGGGAAGCAACGGAATCTACAAATCCCCCGGTTAATCTAAAGTTTAAAAAACCTGAAATCTGAAGATATTTATGTGTTTTCTCCCAGATTTCAGGCTGATTCTGCATAATCCAATTGCATTTGCCCTGAATTTGGATATCATTTATCTTTTTTTTAAGACCCGCAATTTTAAGACCAAGTTTCAATAGACCTTTTTGTCCCCAAATAGGTTTAGCTCCCCTCTGATCCATCCATATGATTGCAGACCGCAAAGGAATGCCTTTTTTATCCACATTAACCATACTGGCACGCTGGGTTGCCACCCCTACCCCTGCTATAGTTTCAAATAATTTTGGGTTTGACCGCTTTAATTTTTGGCAGGCCTTAACAAAACTATTCCAATAAAGCTCGGGATCCTGTTCTGCCCAACCAGGATTTTTGGAAAAATAAGGTTCATATTCAACCTGAACCCTTGCGAGCATTTCACCTTTTTGAGAAAAAAGAATGGCTCTAAGACTTTGGGTGCCACAATCTATGGCAAGAATTGATTTGTTTTCCACATCAGAACTCCTTATTTTTTGGCGGAGAATAGCATTTATTCCATACTTTAATAGTAAATATTCGGTCAAGCACT
>JAGLHT010000053.1 GCA_023143455.1 Desulfobacterales bacterium | reverse complement strand
ATCTGTGAAAATCGGTGTTGAAAGCTTATTACACTTCAGCGAGGATTGCTGTATAAATACATGGAATAACAGTCTGTTTGTTCATGTTGGAGCGGGTATCATATTCAAACAGGGTTTGTATATTATCAGGATCTGTAAGGCTTTTTTGTTGCCAACTGAGTTGTATTCATATGTTGTGGTGTTGTTTAATGGATCTGTCCATCTGCAATTGGTTTTTTATGAATCATTAAATTTAGATTATAGTCTGTTTTTTCTAGAAAATAGGAAGAAGTAATGCTGCCTGAATTCTAGGTAATATGATTTGGTGGAGTAACAGATTCTAATCGCTCCCTAAATTGCCTTTTACCTATTGTAATAATTCTTATGGTACCTACACCATTGGATGTTGGGTCACCTTTTTTCTTCTATTCTAGTCGCAAAAGATGAAGTAGGTGAACTTGTGAAGTCGCTAATGATATCCCAAACTTTTTTTGCTGGTAAATCTATATTTCTTGTAATTGTTAATATGATAATGGTTAACAATAAATCTACAACAATCTTAAATTCCAATTCCACAGTCCCTGACGGTTATTTATCTTAACATTTTTTGGAATAGGCTCCAACATTGTAACAAAAAGAGTATAACCTGCTTTTTTTAATTCACTCTTTTTCTGGGACAGGTCAAGTTTCCAGTCCGGAAAAACCCAAAAGTTATTATCTATTTTTGAAACCCATGTTCCTTCTCTCATAGGGCTTGTAAAAAGTTCATCCTGCTTTAGTTCATCAGATACTATGCGAGATATTCCAAGAGGCCAGTTACCATGAATCACTATACCTAAAGGGAGTGGTGAATTATAAGGCATAGAAAAATAAGTTTCTTTATCAAGTTCCGGGCTTAGAATAACACCGGAAAATCCCCATTTTTTAAGCAAAGTGATGGTTTCCGAATTTGCAATATTACAAAAAGGACCTGCCCAGACATTCAAGTTTTTTATTGTTTGAAATAAAGCTTGCTGCCAAAAAGTATTTAAAACAAATCTGCGAGCTCCTTTTTTAATAGCTTTTGCTACAGCATCATGAAGCTCTTGTTCCTCTGTCGGAAAAAGAACAGGTGGCAACCACCACCAGATTTTTTTAACAATTTTTGCTGGATAATTCTCCACCTCTTTTGAAGACAGCCACATTGCCTGATCTCCCGGGAACCTGTCTTTTTTAGTTATTATTCTTTTAAGATTGATATCAACTGGTTTCTGCCACGATTTATTAGTTTTCTGTTTTGTTTTAAGAATTTTTGATGCAATACCTTTTTTTAAAGGTCTGATTTTTACTTTATCTATTTTTTCAAGCTCAGACTTAAGCTTATCAATTAAAGATTGGATAGCTGTCTCTTTTCTGTCAACTATAAATACACTTGTGCCTTTTTTAGCTTTCCCTATTATACTTTTGTTAAAATAAAATTTTCCTTTTTTTGGAATTGCCCTTGTTACCCTTTCAATTGCATGCCATTTATCATCCTCATACCCTATCCTTAAAAGGTCACCATTAAAAAGACCTTCTCTTGTAGTAAAATATGGATCCTTAGGAGATTTTATCCTGCCTATAAACAAGCCTGATCCGGTTTCAGAATCATGGGTTAAAGGATTCTTAACTCGCTGGGGAAGGAGATTATAATGCCCTGCTGGTCTTCCCATGGCATATTCAAGATATGAAACAGCCTCCTTTCTCTTGTCAGGATCAGAACCATGATCCCTTAACATTTTATACCCCTTGGTTGTATAAAAAACATAGTGGGGACCTTTTTTCCTTCCTTCTATCTTCCATGTGCCAATTTGTGGGGTATCTTTCAGCACTTTTACTAATACATCAACTGATAAATCAAGGCACGAAAAAAAGCGTTTTTTCTGTTTGCCCTGCTCATATATTCTTCTACATGGCTGCACACACCTTCCTCTTAACCCGCTTTTACCGCCAAACCATGAGCTCCAGTAACATCTGCCTGAAACTGCATAACATAAAGCCCCATGCACAAAAATTTCAAGCTCCATGTTAGAAGGAGTGTTTGAAGCCATTAACTTGATCTCATCTATATTTAACTCTCTTGGTAATACAACCTTATCAAATCCGGCTCTTTTTGCTGATTCAAGTCCAAGGGGAGAAGTGCAATTCCCAAGAGTTGAAAGGTGAAGTTCTCCTTTAAAATCTGATCTTTGAATTAATTTTAGCACAGCCAAATCTTGAATTATCAACCCATCGCAGGGAATAAAGTTAATAATCTTATCTAAAATTCTGGCAGTTTTTTCTCTCTCCCCGTCTTTTAGTAGAGAATTAAAAGCTATATAGACTTTGACTCCTTTAAATTTTGCCAAATCAGTAAGTCGTGCAAGTTCTTCAACGCTAAAATTTTCAGCTTCCATGCGCGCTGAAAAAATCTTCAGACCACAATATATTGCATCAGCCCCTGCTGCTATGGCAGCAAGGAAGGAATCAGTATCTCCCGCCGGAGCTAATATTGATGGAACTTTTTCTGTCATTAATATATTTCCTATATCTATTATTAATCAGGTAAATCAAGGGTTACATGTTCATCTTTACTTTTTGATGATTTCTTAAATCGCTTAATCTCAACTTTCCGCCACAATCCGTCAGCACTGTAGCATTCCCAACCCCAGCGCAGCCATTTTATAAATGCAAACGCTATCCATAAAGCCCAGGCAAGTATGAGAACGCGGTAAACCGCCATTGGTAATGAAAAGACCACTGGTTGAGGCAAGATATTCTCAGAAATATCCTGGTACCATTTCAAAAGATGATCATAGGAGCCATTTCCGGCAATCTTCATATCCGGATATCCAAGAAGACCATTTTGTATACCATAAAACAGAACAATGATGGCAAGAAATGTTAATGCCGGCAAAATAATCTGTACAAAATTGAAGGCAGTATCAGATAATTTCTTTCCGTTATTCATTCTAAGACCCAGAGCTAAGAGCCATGCTGCAACAGGCAGAATTGCCAAGAGCGAGGCCTGGGTCAACCCAAGCCCTAAAAGAAACCAGTGATAACTCTTTAATGGTGTTATGTTAAGTTTGCCAAGCCCAAATGACAAGAATATTAATACCAAAACCGATGCCCAGAATAAAACCGCAGGTCCAACATAAGGCCCTGAACAAAAAAGTATCCATCGATTCTGGGGCATTTTTACAAAAGTATATGAATCAACGCTTGCAATACCAATATCTACTGCTGAAGCCTTCCAATTCCAATTTATATTCTTTGATATCCGCCATGCAAGTTTAATATTCTGTATTCCTGGAACTAAAGGCAAAATCACCTTATCACCATCTTGGTTAATAGGTTGAAATTTATTATTAATTACTAATTGTTGAAGTTTTGAATCAGGTGGTAAAGTTATGGCATGACGACTTCCACGACTGCTTCTTATGTTTAAAGTCAATTGCGCATTAGTAATTCTTTTACCAGGGCTTAACTCTAAAAGAGTGTTCTCAATTGTAAATGTCTGTCCCTTAACTCCTTTTAGACGTGTTATATTAATCGCAACTTCTTCCCCGGGCCACGGTCGAAATTCCGGGAACCATCTGCCTTCAGGGTTCTGATGGTGAATAACAGGTATTCCTTTAATATCAGAATGCCACATTGTGCCAACATTTACTTTCCAGATTTCAGCCCAATCTAAGGTATCACTAGCTTTTAATATAAGCTGATCCCCTTTTGTAAGGGAGGATACCCAACGAGCCCTGGTCTGTTTTGGTCCAAGATTTAGAAAAATTTTCCCATCTTTCACAGGGATATCAGATGTTACAGATTCTCCTTTGAGCAATGGGATCTGAAGAACCACTGCTGCTCCTACAGGTGTCTTTCTCTGAACAAATGTTTCAATCTTCCATGTAAGCCCTAAATGAAAAATCCGTGTGATTTCAACAAACTGCGGTAAAAGATCAGATTCAAAAGTTTCTATTTTATTTTTTTCTGTACTGATCCTTGTAAATTGCAATTGATTATCAATAACTCCATTTTCATGCAAGCCATCTATTGTCCAGTTATCAACCTTAACATCAACATAATTTGGTTTTAAAGGAAAAGGAATCTGCACTGTATTCCTTAAAGGCAAAATTCCTGCTAGTTTTATTGTATGAATCCCTTTAGGCACACGTACCCAAAAATAACCTGTATTAGGATCACGATACATACTTGAAACAGGGTTTCCATTCAACAATACAGTCTCAGGAAGCCAGTGTTGCACGTTCCCAGGTACTGGAATTGCAAGGCTTTTATACAAACTGTGAACTTCCATAGCAATTTTAAGCTGGTCCTTGTCTATCACCATTTTCATTCTGGGACTTACAGCACAGTTTGGTGCACAATCAGGCTTTTCTTTTTCAATTAGCTTAATTTTAAGTTCATGAAGCAATTCGTCGGGAGGAAATGAATTTTCAGCATTAGCAGGCATAGCTGAAAAAAGGCAAAGAATCATTAGGGCAATAGCTACAACTGAACTTGGTTTTATATTAGAGTAATCAAAACCCTTTCCCTTTGAAAACTTTACTCCAGTAATCCCGTATATCAAAAGCCCGAGCAAAATAACCCGTATAAATCCAAGGACCATATTGATTTTCGGAGATAGAAAAATGAATTTCATTGTTTCATCCTTTTTAACAGGCCCGCTCCATGAAAATTTAATTTTATCCCAATTCCATGTTGGCATTCCATATCCTGTCTGAATTCTTGCATTGGAGTCAAATTCATTAATTCCTATTTTCACAGCTTTTTGTATACTTCCTGCATAATATGAATTTTGTTTGATACTATCCATTGCATCCATTGCCTTTTCTTCAAGCATTTCCACTTCAACCTTCCCTTTTTTAACCATTTTTTTAAGGGGAGCCTGAGCCGTGACATTTGCCTTTACCTGAGGCTTTGGTCTAGATACTGCTGGTTGTGAGGATCTTTGTAATGTTCTATCCATTGCACGCCACTTATATTTAAGCTGAGGGTATATCCCATGCTTTATCTGGCCTACCATAAAAGGCAAACTAATAACAATCAAACTTGCAATACAAACCAGTCTATAATTATTAATCAATGAATATATCTTACCTTTTGGTATAACCTTTAAAAGAGCGAGTGCTGCCAGGATGTTAAGCCATACCCAGCTTGGCGCACCTGATTCATGTTGAATAAGCACAAGTACAATCAACGCAACAAAACCCCATTTCCATGATCTGAGCCTTGCCACGCCAAGTGAAATTATAAGTACAAGAAAATAATCAAACAAATTCCATGATTTCAACCAGGTTGCTTTAATATTATCAATGCCTGATGCATCAAATAAAGACCATCCCGGAGGCAAATTAATCTCCCCTTCAACTGAATAAAAATCACGATCCCATCCTGTAACCGGGATTTTACCTGATTTATTGATTCTACTTTCAGCTATCATGTTAACATTGCCATAACGCATTTCAATACCGGCAATACCTGAATCATCAAATTTGGTAATAAATTGTTCTTTGCCATTAAGCATAATTCTTCCAGGCTCAACAGGTTGATTTATATTAAGCCTCCAGCCTGTAGTCATTGTACCGGACATATTATCCTTAACAGAAAACCCCTTGCCATCGAAATCAAGCCACAAAGTTCTTTTAAGATTAAGTTTATCAGGAGCTGGTTGGGGATCACCACGCTTTTTTTCTTCAAATTTCATAATATCTTTAGAGCTCATCAAATATGCAGGAAACGATTTCCATTCTTCAGGCATGGTTGTCTGCTGGGGGTCTATTTGTGCAGGACCTTTAATAACAACTGACCGTAAATAATTATGGGGCTCAAACGACCATATTTCTTTATCAGTTTTAAAGTTACCAATTAAAGCTTGGGACAATGTCTTAGCTTGCCCTTTATGTCTTAAAGTAATTTTAACCTGCCATTTCCCTGGCCTTGCCTGTACTATTAAAGAACCATTCTGTTCAATCTTAACAGGAAGCTTACTATCAAGCCTCACAGGGATAAAATCTTTAGTGCCTATATTACCAATATTCACTTTGCGATGTTTACCGGAAATATATAAATCCAGGTTGGTTACAATTTGTAAAGGGATGCTGTCCTTGATCAAACGGTGGACTTGTACATCACATCGATCCTCCCTCTTTTTTGCATCAAGCTTATCCTGATCATGTTTAAGCCACAGCCTGCCATTATTGTCGAGACGCGGAAAAGCAATTTTCTTGCCTATTACTGACAAATCCAACAAACCGCTTTGCGCAGGTATTTGAATCCATTCCGGGCGAGTGTCAAAATAAAAAACTCCTGTTACTATATAATTTCCTGGGCTTTTAATAAAAATTGCAGGCTGCCCTTCCCTCTCTCCCACAAGCCATTCTTTATCATTAGCTTTAACCTTATCAGGCCAGAATTTATTATTCCCGGGAAGTTTTACCCATGTATCTTTAGAATATACTTCCCACTTTTGAGAAAACAGAGCTTTTTTTACTTTAAAGTCAAGCTTAAGTTCAGACGGCCATGAACATACTTTCTCTGAAAGTTTGTTATAAATCAGGGGGCAATCTTGTTCTTCTTCACCATGTAGCACCCATTCAATCCAGGGCTTTAAAGGATCAGGAACTTTTTTTTGTGAAAAAGGTTCTGCAAAAAGAGAAGTTGCACACAACAAAACAACCAAGCAAATGACAAATCTTTTCATAAGAATCTCCAGATTTAAACAGTATTTTAGATTTGAAAACATATTAGAATGTAATAAAAATACACAATAAAAGCAAGAAGAGACCTAATAAAACAAGAAGAGAAATATCTTCTAAACACCTAAAAAATCTTTAACCCATTGATTTTTCGGAGTCTGGATAAGTTGTTCTGGTGTGCCTTGTTGTTCAATTTCTCCTTGCTTCATGATGATAATAGTATCTCCTGCGGCAAAAGCCTCTTCATGGTCATGGGTTACAAAAATAGTGGCTATGCTGAGTTTTGAAATAATCTTTGTAAGTTCTAATAAGAGATGCTTTCTCAATACCTTATCAAGAGAGCTTAAAGGTTCATCCAGCATTAGCAAAGCAGGATTTGGGGCAAGAGTTCTTGCAAGGGCGACTCTTTGACGTTCTCCACCGGAAAGCTCATCAACATTTCGTTGGGAAAACCTATCAAGGTCTGTCATTAAAAGCATCTCATTAACCCGGGATTTGACTTGGATTTTTATTCCCCATAATATCTCCAAACTAAAAAACCATTCTCCCGTACAAATCATTTCAACAACTTATCTGAAAAAAATATTTCTTCAACCTGTCAATCAATAAAAGAGATCCTTTCATCCATAATAACAGTTTGTAATCAGAGTCAGTTATGGCTTTTCTTCCACCAATGATATATATATTTGAATATTAATTTTATCGAGAACAATTATGGTTGTTTATTAACAAAAAGGATAAAAATATGTGCGGCGTTATTGGTGTTTATAATTCTGAAAACTCATCTTATGATATTATGCTTGGACTTTTTGCAACCCAGAACAGAGGGCAGGAAAGTTGTGGAATTGCTATAAGTGATGGGGATTTAATTAGAGATCACAAAGGAATGGGACTTGTAAAAGATGTTTTAACTCCATCAATTCTAAAAAAAATTCCGGGAAAAATTGGAATTGGTCATGTTAGGTACCCCACAAGAGGAGTTATAGACGTAGAGAACTCCCAACCCCATGTGCTTGAGACCCTGGAAGGAACTGTTTTTTCCTTTGTCAGCAATGGTGACATAACAAACTATCCAACAATCAAAAAAGAACTAGAGCAACAAGGTGTAAGATTAAAAACAGGAAATGATGGAGAAATTATATTAAGATATATTGCTTTTTACCATAAAGAAAAAAAACTATCTGTAATTGATTCAATTAAAAAAATGATGAAAAATGTCAAAGGTGCATTTTCGTCTGTTTTGATCAGCAGAAATGAAATGTGGGCATTTAGAGATCCATATGGAGTAAGACCGTATTCTTTTGGTAAAATCGAAAACGGTTATGCCTTTGCATCTGAGAGTAAAGCTTTAGATATATTGCGCGCTAAAGATATTGAGGAAGTAAAGCCCGGAGAAATTATCCATGTCTCAAAAAAGGGAATTAAAAGAACTCAATTAGACGTATTATCGTTAAGAAATGGAAGAAAAAATTGTGCCCATTGTGTTTTTGAGCCTGTATATTTTTCAATGCCTGACAGCAATCAATTTAGGATCTCAGTATATGAAGCAAGAAAAAGAATGGGTAAAGCATTGGCTTCCTATGATAAAGATCTGGAAATAGATGTTGTTGTTTCAGTTCCTGATTCATCAAATGTACAAGCTCTGGGCTATTCTCAGGCAAGAAACATTCCTTTTGAAATAGCTTTAATCAGAAACCATTATGTAGGCAGAACCTTTATTAAGCCTGATCAGGCTGGTCGAGATGAATCAGTAAAACAAAAATTCAATCCAATAAAATCACGAATAAAAGGTAAAAAAATAATACTTGTTGATGACTCAATAGTTCGGGGTACGACCATGAGAAAAATTGCCGGCATGATTAGAGGAGCCGGTGCCAAGGAAATTCATTTAAGAATAGCATCACCAGCTGTTATGTTCCCTTGTTTTTATGGATTAGACACCTCCACAAGGGACGAATTAATCGCAAACAGCATGAACTGTGACGAACTAAAAGAATTTCTAAAGGTGGATTCTTTAAAATACATAAAACAGGAAGACCTTTCAAAAGCAGTTAAAAACGATGACGACAGGTTTTGCTTTGCCTGTTTTGACGGTAAATACCCCATAGAACTTGTTGATGTAGGTTTTTAAATTCCTATGCACATTTGTTTTGTATTTCTTACACATAGGTGTGAAAATGTGTCTTTACTTTTCAAGGGAAGATCATTCTTTCTTAATGATTTTCTTATCCCTCTTATTCTTAAAATCCTTAGCAGGATATGAAACAAGTTTTAGTCAAATCACTATTGTAAAACCCGCAAAACAACGTTTTGCTTGCATAATCACCCGGTTAAATTTTCATTGCGCTACTACCTCCATTATTAATTGTTCTCCTCCATTGCTGTAGGGATAATTACACTCAGCATCAGGAGATGAATATTTTCTTTATCACTGATATCTATCAAAGATAAATTTTAATATTTCAATCATATACAAAAGCTGCATATAAATGGTATTATATGTGCGCAAAAAAAAGCATTATCTAAAGAATGATAAATGCCAAAACCTGAAACTTAGACAATGGAGACTAAAACTGAGAAATCAATTAAGATATAAACCAACGAAACCTCTTAAAAAAATCCCTGTAATGAGGCCCGGTGCCAGCAAATCTTTAAAAAACATATTTAAAAAAATAGGCACCCCGGAATCAAAAGAATTTAAACCAGACCCCTTTCAAATAAAAGCTGTAGAGGCAATAAAAAAATCAGACTGCCTTGTTGCAGCACCAACCGGATCAGGAAAAACCTGGATTGCTGAAAAAGCTGCTGAACATATAGTAAATAATGGCGGAAGAGTATGGTATGGCACTCCTTTAAAAGCACTTACCAATTCTATTTACAATCATTTCTCACAACTTTTTGGAAACGAAAAGGTTGGCATACTCACGGGTGACATAAAAGAGAACTCAGATGCTGATATAGTTATAGGCACTACAGAAATATTAAGAAACCAGCTTTATGATTCCATGCACACTGGTATTAATCTTGACTGTAACTTAATAATCCTTGATGAGGCTCATTATCTTGGCGATGAAGACAGAGGCGTGGTCTGGGAAGAAATAATGATCTACCTTCCTTCGAGGATTCCTATTCTTCTGCTTAGCGCTACCATAGGGAACCCTTATCAGATATCAGGCTGGCTTGAATCCATAAGAGAAAGGGAATGTATTGTAATTGAATCATCAAAAAGACCTGTGCCGCTACATCCTGTATTTTTCCATCCTTCAGGAACTCTTTTCCCGCTTTTGCAGGGCAATCAGCCGAAACACCCAAGACCTCACAGAATGGTTTTAGATTATCTTAATAAAAAGCATAAGCCACAAATTTCACAACCAGGCAAACTGCCTATATTTGGTGATATTTTAAATATTCTGGATCGATTTAATCTTCTGCCTGTTATTTTTTTTCTAAAATCAAGAAGTGACTGCGACCAGGCAATCAAGCTTTGTTCCGGGCAAATAATTTCAAGACACCCTGAGCAAAAAACGAAACTAAAGCAAAGGCTTGATGAACTTGTATCAGGCAATCCACACCTTGCAAACCATATCCAAAGAGAAACCCTTGAAAATACAGCAACAGGTTCTCATCACAGTGGGCATCTCCCTGCCTGGAAGGTTGTTGTTGAAACTCTGATGGCAGAAGGCCTTCTCAATGCGATGTTTGCAACTTCAACTGTTGCGGCTGGAGTAAATTTCCCGGCAAGAAGTGTGGCGATCCTTAATTCAGACAGGTTTAACGGTACTGAGTTTATCTCTCTTACCCCCAGTGAATTCCAGCAGATGACAGGAAGAGCAGGAAGAAGAGGAATGGATAATATTGGATTTGGACTCCTTCTGCCTGGTAGATTTATGAACCTAAGATATGTAACAAAACTTATCAGCTCTCCTCCCATTGATATCCAAAGCCAGATTAAAGTTGATTTTTCCATGGTTTTAAACCTACTTTTATCCCATTCCCCGGAACAAATTCATCAACTTTTAGAAAAATCATTTGCATCCTATATGTTGACTTCAGGTACAAAAGGAAACAACCAGGCTCGGGCACAATTTGGTGCTGGACTTGAATACCTCTGGAAGGATTTTGTCGCGCATATGGACTTTTTAAGGCATGAAAACTTTATAACCAAAACAGGAGAGCTCACAAAAGATGGTTTATGGGCATCAAGTCTTAGAATTGATTCACCTCTTTTAGTGGCACAAAGTTTAAGAAAAAACCTTTTACCTGATTCTTCGCCTGCAATACTTGCAGGAATCATGGGGGCATTTGTAAATGAAAGAGAATTCAAGGATAATAAAGCCTTTGATAAAACTATCCCGAAAAACCTTTTGTCTACATTTACAACTTTAAGAAAAAAGATAGAACCCTTTGCTATAAACATGAAAAAAAAGGGATTTCCCGCCCCAAATCTTTTTATCCAGCCTGCTGTTTCTCTTTATGACTGGGCTTTAGATGAACCATGGGAAAGTGTGACAGCAAGAACTGATTTGGCTGAAGGTGACATTGCCCGACTTATTTTAAGAACAGCTGAAAATTTAAGGCACCTTACAAATCTTAAAGCTACCTTTCCTAAAATTGCAGACTCTGCGGAAAAAGCAATTGAAATGATATTAAAAGAACCTGTTTTTACCTGGCATGCCTAAAATAAATAATTATAAAAACAAAAAAGAGGTCTAATATGAAGAAAACAGCACTAATTACAGGCGCAACAGCAGGTTTTGGTGAAGCTTGTGCAAGGCTTTTTGCAGCCAATGACTATAAAGTCATCTTAACAGGTCGGCGAGAGGAAAATCTTAAGAGACTAAAAAATGAACTTGACAATATAACAGATGTTCTAACCATAACAATGGATGTAAGATTAAAAGATAAAGTGTTTTCACAAATAGAAAATATCCATGAAGAATTCAGAAACATTGATGTGCTTGTCAATAACGCAGGACTTGCACTCGGTCTTGGGCCTGCTCACGAAGCAGACATAGAGGACTGGGATCAAATGGTGGATACAAATATTAAAGGCCTTATGTATGTAACCCGAGCAATTTTACCGGGAATGGTCGAAAGGGGAAAAGGTCATATTGTAAATATTGGCTCCATTGCAGGATCATATCCATATCCTGGTGGTAATACATATGGAGCATCAAAAGCCTTTGTAAAACAATTTTCCAGAAATATAAAAAGTGATCTTTTAGGCACAGGTGTAAATGTAACCAATATTGAACCGGGTCTTTCCCATACAGAATTTTCTGAAGTTAGATTTCATGGTAATAAGGCAAAGGCAGACAGCATTTACAAGGACACATTACCGCTTGTGGCAGTCGATATTGCTGAAGCAGTGCTATGGAGTGTTATGCGTCCTGCTCACGTAAACATCAGCAGTATTGAGATTATGCCCACATGCCAGGCATGGGGACCATTTACAATTAATAAAACAAATAAAGGATAGGGATATGACAGAAGATACTAAAAAAATTATTTATACCATGATCAATGTGAGCAGACGTCATGGTGATACTCAGGTTTTAAAAGACATCTCGCTTTCCTATTTTTACGGAGCAAAAATTGGTGTGCTTGGTTTGAATGGATCGGGTAAATCAAGTCTTATAAAAATACTTGCAGGAGTTGATGAAGGTTTTACAGGTGAAACAATACTTTCAAAAGGTTATACAATAGGCTATTTAGAACAGGAACCACTTGTAGATTCAACAAAAACCGTAAAACAGGTTGTAGAAGAAGGTGTTCAGGAAACAGTTGACCTTTTAAACGAATATGAAGAAATCAGTGAAAAATTTGCTGAACCCATGTCCGACGATGAAATGGATAAATTGCTTGAAAAGCAGGGCAAACTTCAGGAAAAACTTGACCACATTGAAGCATGGGATCTTGATTCAAAGCTTAAAATGGCAATGGATGCACTAAGATGCCCTCCCGAAGATACTCCTGTAAACATACTTTCTGGTGGAGAAAAAAGACGTGTGGCACTTTGCAGACTATTATTGCAAAAACCAGATATTTTGCTTTTAGATGAGCCAACCAACCATCTTGATGCCCAGTCTGTTGCCTGGCTTGAAATGCATTTGAACAAATATGAAGGCACAATCATTGCCATAACCCATGACAGATATTTTCTGGACAATGTTGCAGGATGGATCTTAGAGCTTGACCGAGGAGTTGGAATACCATTTAAAGGCAATTATTCTTCATGGCTTGAACAAAAACAGGAAAGATTACGCCATGAACAAAAACATGAAAGCAAACGTCAGAAAACCCTTGAAAGAGAGCTTGAATGGATCAGGATGTCTCCAAAAGGAAGACAAACAAAAGCCAAGTCAAGAATCACATCCTATGAAGACCTTCTTAAAAAAGATGCAGATAAACAAGATGAAGTCATGGAGATTTTTATTCCAGCCGGACCAAGACTTGGAGAAAAAGTTCTTATTGCAAAAAATCTATCCAAGGCTTTTGAAAACAAATTGCTCATGGAAAAGACTGACTTTATTATCCCTCCGGGTGCAATTGTGGGCATTATCGGTCCCAATGGTGCAGGCAAATCAACCCTTTTTAACATGATCTGCAAGAAAGACACACCAGATTCAGGTGAGCTTGAGATAGGTGATACTGTTGCCATCGGTTATGTTGATCAGGACAGAGACACACTTGATGGAGAAAAAAGCATCTGGGAAAACATTTCAGGTGGAAACGACACCCTTGTTATAGCAGGAAGAAAGGTAAACTCGAGAGCCTATGTTTCAAAATTTAATTTTTCAGGTCAGGATCAACAGAAAAAAGCAAAGGTTCTTTCAGGAGGAGAGCGAAACCGTGTTCACCTTGCAAATGTTCTTAAATCCGAAGCAAACCTTCTTTTACTTGATGAGCCAACAAATGATCTTGATATAAATACTTTAAGTGCCCTTGAACAAGCCCTTGAATCCTTTGCAGGCTGTGCCATGATAATCAGCCATGACAGATGGTTTTTAGATAGGATTGCAACCCATATACTAGCATTTGAAGGAGACAGTCAGACCTTCTTCTTTCAGGGAAGTTATTCAGATTATGAAAAAGACAGGAAAAAAAGACTTGGTATTAAAGATGACCAGCCAACAAGAATTAAATACCGGCATCTGACACGATAAATATGCAAATTAAAAAAACTCTTGAGAACCCGATTATAACAACACATATTGCTGTCTTTCTTTTCGGGTTTTCAGGACTTTTTGGCAAATTTTTCTCATTCAGCCCTGTTTATATTGTTTTAGGCAGAACATTCTTTGCATCTATTGCATTACTGATTTTTATTTCTTTTTTTAAAAAAACTCCGATAAAACCCGCTTCTTTAAAAGATGCATTTTCTTTTGCTCTCCAGGGTTTACTTTTAGCTTTTCACTGGGTATGTTTTTTCTACTCTATTCAGATATCCACAGTTGCTGTTGGATTACTTACTTTTTCTACTTTTCCACTTTTT
Source organism: Desulfobacterales bacterium (assembly GCA_023143455.1). Taxonomy (GTDB): domain Bacteria; phylum Desulfobacterota; class Desulfobacteria; order Desulfobacterales; family Desulfobacteraceae; genus JAIOSM01. The sequence continues at coordinate 4,198 of JAGLHT010000053.1, read as the reverse complement.
GTGACATTTTTAGAGCCGCTTTTTTGTGAAGAGAAGCTATATATAAAAGATATTATACTTGCATGCCTGATTTTAACTGGTACTTCACTTGTTATTCCCTCCCTTGATTTTTCAAACAACATTACAAAAGGTGGATGTATAGGGATATTAGCAGGTTTTACATTTGCTTTATTAGCAATTGTAAACAGGGAAAATGCAAAAAAGCTAAATCCTTTTTCAATTGCCTTACACCAAAACTTTTTTGCAACACTTTTCCTGCTCATACCTGCATTTTTAATTAACTCTCCCCTCCCCTTATATAGTGATCTTCCATTACTTGCAGTCCTAGGAATTTTTTGCACTGCATTGGCACACTCTCTTTTTATAAAATCACTTGCTAACATAAAAGCACAGACAGTAAGCATCATCACAGGGCTTGAACCTGTATGGGGAATTATTTTAGCATTATTTTTCCTCAACGAAGTACCAAACTTACAAACAATTGCCGGTGGAATAATAATTATCAGCGCATCTGTTATAGCAGGAATGAAAAATGAAAAATTAAATAAAAACACTTGATCGTAGCAGTTTCTTTCTGATAAAAGAGTTTTCTATGAATTTAATACAAAGCAGACAATTTGTACTACTCAAAACAGAGACCAAGATATAAACATGAAGAATATTAAAGATCTTCTGGTAGATATCATGCCGTCCTATGATCTTTTTTTGACATGGGAGGATTCTGGAGAACGGATAGTAAAAAAGCAGCAGGCATTGAATCAGAAGATTTATAAAAAACATACCGAAAATGATAAAAATTGGCTCCTATTCCTTGGTTGTTCTAACAATAAAATCCCTCTCTCCCCTTCTCTCAACTTCTGGAGGACTTTTGCACAAAATTTTCTTGAAAAAATTAAAAAATATCCGGACATTGAAAATGTACGCCATAAAATAAAAATAGTTTATGTCGCAAAAGAACTTAAAGATATCATTGATGCAGCACCGGTTATGACTGGCAGAGAATATCTTAATATGGATCTTTTAACTGAAAAGTGGGAAGATCTAAATAAACTCTTTTCTGGAGAAATTAAAAAATTTTCTGGGAGTGTAAAAGATTTTTTCCACGAATTCAGTCCTCACATTCATCTTGCAGGAAGGGTTTATTTCCATCTTGTGGAAAATAAAGATGAAAACTTCCCTTTTCAGTTCCTTGCGACTTATGCCACACAATCAGAAGGTTCAAAAAAACACAAACCATTGCGCTATGCTCTTGAAGAATATAAAAAGCAAAATGAACAATTACTTGAATTGCTCACCACAGTTAACACCGCGGCAAAGAACAGTGATCTTTTAAAAAGGCTCATTGAAACAGGAGAGCTGTTTCATCACCTTGCATGGGATATAAAAGAAGCCTATGAATTCCTGCAACAAATCCATACCTTTGAGCATTGCGGAATTATCTGCCGAATTCCTGACTGGTGGAAAAAACAAGGAGCAAAACCTGTTATCAAAGTCAACCTTGGCAGCAAAGAGCCTGCTTTTGTGGGTAAAAATGCCCTGCTTGATTTCAAGGCTGACATATATATTGGAGATGATCCCATTTCAGTAAAAGAGATTGAAGAACTTCTTGCCGAAAGCAACGGACTTGCCAGAATTAAAAACCGGTGGATTGAAGTTGATAAAGCAAAACTCCAAAATCTCCTTACAGCTTATGAAAAGGCAATAGAGATAAATAACAATGCGGGTCTTACAATCAGAGAAGCACTTCAATTGCAATTTCATCCTGAAAAACTGTCATCTGCTGGAGATGAAACAAATTTGGAAATATCAAATGGAGAATGGCTTGAAAATATTATTAAAAAATTAAAACAACCCGAACTTACAACCAGTGTAAAACCTAGTAAAGATTTTTCAGCAACCTTGCGACAATACCAGCAAAAAGGATTAAACTGGCTTTATTTTCTTGATTCTCTGGGATTTGGTGCATGTCTGGCTGATGATATGGGACTTGGTAAAACAATTCAAATACTTGGATTTTTAAGTATCCTCAAGCTCAAAGAAAAGGACAGAACATCTTTACTTATAATTCCTGCATCACTTATTTCAAACTGGGAAAATGAAATAAATCGATTCCTGCCCAACCTGAAATATCATATAGCCCATCCTGGCTATATAAATTCAGGAGATAAGCAAAAAAACAAAGACAAAAAGCAAAACCAACCTGTTTTAAAAAAATTTGACCTTGTCATTACTACTTATGCAATGGCACAACGTCATGAGTGGATGAAAGATTTCCCGTGGCGCTGCCTGATATTGGACGAAGCCCAAGCAATTAAAAATCCCATTACCAAGCAGACAAAATGTGTAAAAAAACTTAAAGCTGACACAAAAATCACCATGACAGGCACACCCATAGAGAACCGTTTATCTGATTTATGGTCTCTCTTTGACTTTCTCAACCCCGGACTTTTAGGGAATGCCAGAGAATTTAAAAGTTTTTCAGGCAAATTAAAAAATGAACCTGCCGGATACAGAAGATTAAAAAAAATTGTATCTCCATTTCTACTCAGACGAATGAAAACAGACAAGTCAATTGCCCCTGATCTTCCAGAAAAAATTGAAATGAAAACCTTCCCGGAATTGACCAAAAAACAAGTTGTGCTGTACACAGACTTTGTTGAAGAACTTAAAAGCCGCCTTGTGAAGGCTGAACAGGGCATCCAGAGGAAAGGTCTCATCCTCTCATCCTTAATGAAATTTAAACAAATCTGTAATCACCCTGACCAATATCTTGGAACCGGAGAATTTGCTCCTGAAGAAAGCGGAAAATTTATCCGTCTTGGTGAGCTGTGCGAAACCATCTATGCCAAACGGGAAAGAGTTCTGGTCTTTACCCAGTTTAAAGAAATGACAAACCCTATTGCCGGATTTCTTGCAACTATTTTCCATCACAAAGGATGCATCATCCATGGCAGTGTTAATGTTAAAAAAAGAAAACAAGTAATCGAAGAATTCCAAAAAAAAGAATATGTTCCTTTTATGGTGCTTTCATTAAAAGCTGGCGGTGTGGGGCTAAATCTCACCCGTGCCAACCATGTGATACACTTTGACAGATGGTGGAATCCTGCTGTCGAAAACCAGGCAACAGACAGAGCCTTTCGCATTGGACAAAAAAAAGGAGTTCTGGTGCACAAGTTTATAACAAAAGGAACAATTGAAGATAAAATCGATGCGATGATTGAAAATAAAAAAGAGCTTTCTAAAAAAATAATTTCCAATTCCGGAACCAATGGTCTTATCACGGAAATGAATAACAGCCAGTTGTTGAATATGTTTAAACTTAAAATTTGATAAGTGAGGTAAAATGAGTCGTTATAATTATGGGGGGTTTCCAAAATACGTCAGGGTTGCCGACAAAAAGGCAAAAGCTGAAAAAAAAATCAAACAGCTCAAAAAAAAAGACCCGAACATCTCGCCTGTTTATGTAACAGGCAATAAACTTGCAGAATCATGGTGGGGTATTTCCTGGAACAAAAATCTTGAAAGCTATGCAGATTTCGGCAATAGAATTGGAAGAGGACGTTCCTATATCCGCCATAGTGCCGTACTTGATCTGAAAATAAAACCCGGAAAGATTATCTCTCTTGTACAGGGTTCCATGTCCAGACCATATAATATTGAAATAACAATCAAAAAAATCAAGCCTTCCCTGTGGAAAAATATAATTAAAAAATGTCAGGGTAAAATAGATTCCTTAAACACCCTTCTTGACGGTAATCTGCCCAAAGCTATGGCAGGAATCCTGACCAACAAAGAAGAAGGCATGTTCCCGTCCCCGGATGAGATTGAATTTAACTGTTCCTGCCCTGACTGGGCATACATGTGTAAACATATTGCTGCAACCCTTTATGGTGTAGGAACCAGACTTGACCAGGATCCAGCTATGTTTTTTACTCTACGGGGAGCTAAAATAAAGGATCTTGTATCTCAGGCAATAAAGGCAGAAGCAAATCAGCTCATTGAAAAATCCAAAACAAAAACTTCCAAAAGGATCATTGAAAACGCCGACCTTTCATCAGCATTTGGGATTGATTTTGATGATTCAGCATTCCTGCCAGACGGCACCAAGCCTGATAATATAAAACCCGTGTCTTCCCCTCCTTCTCAACAAAAACAAACAATCACGTCCTATAAGAGGGTGCAATTAAAACTGTTGGGT
>JAGLHT010000052.1 GCA_023143455.1 Desulfobacterales bacterium | reverse complement strand
CAAGTGTCAACCATATCAGTTTATTTAAATAGTATTTTTCTGGCATATTTGTATTTTTCTTTTAGTTCTTTGGGATATAGTATTTCAAGAACATCATCAGACAAGGATTCTTTTAGTATTTTTACGGGAATTAGCTTGATTAATGTGTACCAGTCATATGTAGATAAAAGTCTGGCAAAGATTAATTTTTTATCAAGAAAAGGCAATGTTTTGATTTTGCCGTTTATGAGATCGTATAACTGGTTTTCATCAATATTCTTATCCCAGAAAGCATTTAATAATAATAATTTTTTTTCTTTTGGCGTCATCTTTTATAAGGGTTATCTATATCCATCAGGATTGTTGGTTTGCCAGTTCCAGGCGTCTCTTACTATTTCATTGAGACCGAATTGTGTTTTCCAGTTGAGCTCTTTTGCAGCTTTTTGGGGGTTAGCATAGCAGGCAGCAATATCTCCTAGTCTTCTGTTTACAATTTTATATGGTATTGCTTTACCTGTGATTTTTGCAAAAGCATTTACAAGTTCAAGCACACTATATCCCTGTCCTGTTCCAAGATTATATATTATAAGTCCCGGGGCGGTATCAAGCTTTGAGAGAGCTGCAATATGACCCTTTGCAAGATCTGTTACATGGATGTAATCTCTTACTCCTGTGCCATCATGGGTTGAATAGTCATTACCAAAAACAGAAAGTTCTTTAAGTTTTCCTATTGCAACCTGACTGATATACGGCATGAGGTTATTCGGGATATCATTGGGGTCTTCGCCGATTTTGCCAGATGGGTGAGCTCCTACAGGATTGAAATACCTAAGCAGGGCAATGTTCCAGGTGTTATCTGATTTATAAAGATCCTTTAGTATCTCTTCTATAAAAAGTTTTGTGCTTCCATAGGGATTTGCTGTTGAAGTTGGGAAATCTTCTGTGATTGGCAGAGTCGCAGGTTCTCCATAAACTGTTGCCGATGAGCTGAATACAATATTTTTCACATTGTATTCTTGCATGAGGCTTAAAAGAGTTAGGGTGCCTGTTATGTTATTGTGATAGTACTTTAAAGGAATTTCAGTTGATTCCCCCACAGCTTTCAAACCTGCAAAATGAATAACAGCATGGATAGCATGTTTTTTAAACACATTTCGGAAGTCTTCTTTTTTTAAAACATTTATCTTATAAAAAACAGGCTTTTCCCCTGTGATCTCTTCAACTCTTTTTAGTGATTCAGAACTGCTATTACTTAAATTATCAACAACAATAACATCATAGTCTTTGTTGAGAAGTTCAACACATGTGTGGCTGCCGATATATCCAGCTCCGCCTGTTAATAGTATTGTTTTTTTCATAATATCTGTTTTTTTAATTCCATTTTAACTGCCTGGTTAAGCTGATCAAGGGTATATGGCTTTTTGATAAATAATCCGGCGCCCATGCCCTGGGTTTTTTTTACATCATCTGTTTCGGTAAAACCACTGGCAATTACTGCCTTCTGACCGGGATGTAATGCAATAATCCGCTCATAGGTTTCTCTGCCGTTTATGCCCGGATCCATAATCATGTCCAGAAGTAACAGGTCAACTGCATGTTTTTTGAGATAGACAACAGCCTCCTCGCCACTGGCAACAGCATGGGGTTGGTAACCAAGCCTGCTCAGCAGGCTGCAGGCAATTTTGCGCTGATTAGGCTCATCGTCGATTACTAAGATAGTTTCGCCGTTACCCTGTGGGTCAGCCAAGAGCATATCTTTTTTTTCAACATCTGCTATTTCACGGCTGGCCGGAAAGTACAGATCAAAGCGGCTACCTTTGGCTCCAGTGGTTACGTCGATATAACCGTCATGATCCTGCACTGTGTTCCATACCACGGCGAGGCCGAGACCGGTACCACTTCTCCCCATCACTTTTTTACTATAAAACGGCTCAAAGATCCGTTCCAAATCATTGGGTGTAATGCCAGGACCATCATCAATGACTGAAAGAACCACGTATTCACCCCTATGCACATCATCATATCCCTTGAGAGGCTTATCAATATATCGGTTGGTAGTGGATACAGTAACCGAGCCGGATGTATCAATCGCTTCAAAGGCGTTAATAACAAGATTTAGCAAACTTTTTCGGATATGAATCGCTGAACAGATCAGGTTGAAAAGATCATCAGCAAAGTCAGAGTTAAATGTTACATCCGGCTGAGTAATCGTAAGCCGTCTTATTTCAGGTGAATGCAGATAATCTAAAACCAGTTTGTTCAGATTGTGTACTTTTCTGACAGCAGCAGCTCCCCTGGCTACGGTTAACAGGTCAGCCACTACATCTGCCGCCCGTTTGCCCGACGTCTGAATAGTCTCCAGCGGCTTTCTCAGGGGGCTGTCTTCCGGCAGATCAAGCAACAGTAGCTCCGGATAACTGATAATTCCTGAAAGGATATTGTTCAGATCATGGGCCACACCACCTGCCATCATGCCGATGGCTTCCATTTTCTGGGACCGCTGTAGTTTGACAGCCACAGCCTCCTTTTCTTGCTCCGCTTTTTTTTGCCTGGTGATATCTTCTATCATGACAATTATTAACGGATCTTTGTTAATGGTAACAGGAACGCCAGTTAAACGACCGATTAATAGTGAACCGTCTTTACGCTTAAGGTTTAAAACCATACCCCTGACAGCGCCATGGTTTTGTATTCCATGCATGATTTTTTTCAGATCAGCAGGGTTTTGACAAAGTTCACTTATATCTATTTTCTGCGCCTCTTCCCTTGTATATCCAACTATATCGAAGACTGTCTTATTCACATCCTTAATCCTACCAGCATGCGTAATTGTACCAATAGAAAAAGGTGCATTGTCAAACAGGGTCCGGAAACGCTTTTCGCTGGTTTGCAGCTCTTTGTTCTTTAGTTCCAGCTCTGTTTGTTTTTTCAGAAGATTTTTGCTCATTTGATTAAAAGAAAAAGCTAACCCTCCTATTTCATCGCTTCTGGTATCAGTAATTCGGTAACTTAAATCACCCTCAGAAATTCGTTTTGTCATAGTTGCCATTTTTGCAATGGGTCTAACAATTTTTTCACTTAGCAATAAGATAAGGCCTACAAGCAGGCAAATACTTATGAGGGTAAAAAAAATTGATCTCCATAACAATTTTTCCGCATGAAAAGAAATGTCTGCTACGGGCACATATCCAACTAAATAGAAATCAGATTTATTTAAGGCGTTTTCCAAATTATTATCATCATTGTCATCCCCTAAAAGCAGATGACTGGTATCATTGATCAGAGTGAGTGCTTTGGTGTCAACGACAGAAGCAAAAATCATTTGTGCATTGACAGACTCCACATAGCTTACAAAACTATCCGCGTTATCATCAAAAGCTTTCTGTCTTGCAGCATCTTTAATAAAGCTTGCTGATATATGCTTTGATTTAATGAGAAATTCACTGGACGACATATTAAACATAACTATGTCTGCTCCTGGTATTCCACTTGCCCTTAAATCTGATTTAAACGAATAAATTTTGTTTTCAACATGAGTCCAGTCTAGCATTCCCAGAATAAAACCTGTATGCTTTCCCTTATCTGTTTCAGTGGGAACAGCAAACATAAATGTATTGGAGCGAAAAGGTAAACCAGCTTTATCAGCCAGTTCTTTTCCGCCGATAAAAACAGTATGCGGGGGTTGTTTTATGCCTTTGTTCAGGGCTATTAATCTTTGCTGTGCCAGTCGGTATCGGAGGGAATTTTTTTCACCGGATGCGCTAAGTATATCTATTAGTTTATTGGTATTAATTATTTGGTTCTGGTATTTAGCAATTGACTTTTTCCATTTTTGGTATAAATCAGTCAGATATTTTTGTTCATTTTTATCAAATGCAATTTCCTCGGTAATATAGCGTGGTAAAAATGGGATATCATCCCTGCTTAGACCAACCTTTCCAAACAGTACCCTGCCTTCCTTGTCTGTGAAAAGTATTGTAGAAAAGCCGGGATGAATTCTCATCTGCCTTTCAATTTCGCTCTCCTGCTCCGTTGTGACATTATTCGGATCAATCGAACTTTTGACAAGCGACTCAACCAAGAGCCGGTAAGTTATATCTTTCAACAGAATATAATCGTTCAGATCTTTGGCACCATGTTCAATTATAATTGAACTTGTATTCATTAATTGCTTTTTTGCGGCATCCCTCTGGGCAGTATAATTGAGATAGATAATGAGCAGCATTGGTAACAATACCGGCATTAGCCACAAAAGAATTTTGGCGCGTAAACTCATTTTTAATTGTTCACTTTTTTTGATTTCCGGGGATTACCAGCCCGATATTTTTTTTCGCAATTAGTTTGCCGGCAGTAAACTCAGAGATTATCATGTTCAAATTCATATGGTGATCTTTCCTCATTGTCACCGGACCATTGCCTACGGTTATTGTCAGGTTCTCCATGGCATCAATAATCTTTTCTTTATCAATGGTACCGACCTTTTCAATAGCTTTTTGTAAAAGCATGATCAGACCGTAGTGAGATTCTGTAGAATAAGTTACTATTGTGTTATCCCCAAACATTTTTTTCTGCCGGGCAACAAATGATTTTGCTTCTTTGCTTTCAAGGCTGCTCAGAAAATGGACATTCGCTATAATACCTTCGAGCTCTTCAGGTGGCAGTGCATGCAAGTAAGTTTCCTCAGCCGCGATTGCCACTATTTTTACATGCTTTCTCATGCCGGCTTTATTAAATTGACGGATAAAGCTGAATCCGTCTGGACCCGGAAGAATCAGCATGAGAACGTCAGCACCGGATTCTCTGATTTTTTTAAGACTGGAAGAAAAATCCTTTATGCCAAAAGGAGTAAATTCAACTCCTGATATTTCACACTTGGATTTTTTTACTTCTCTTTTAATGGCCTCTGCCATTTCGTGCGGCCATACATAATCATAACCAAAGATATAGAATGACGGACCATAATTTTTTGCCATAAAAGGAACCAGAGGGGTGATTACATGATCAGGGATCGGGCTGTAGCAAAATAAATATCGGTCATATCTGTTGCCTTCATAACTAATACCATATAGCAGTGGGGTTTTGAATTGTCTGGCAACCTTGGTCATCGCATCACGGGCAGAACTGCTGACAGGTCCCATTACAGCAATAACGTCATCTTCCTGGATTAATTTTCTTATCTGTTTGACCGCAATATTGGGGTCTGTTTTGTTGTCTTCAATTATTAGTTCAAGACGCCTTCCATTCAGGACCCCACCTGCTTTATTGATTTCATCCACCGCCATTTTCGCACCTTGAACTCCATATCTTCCATATGTTTCAAAATCGCCTGACAAGGGCAAGACAACACCAATTTTGACAGAACGTTTGTCAGCATTTTTTGGAAGATATAAGTAGGCACCAAAAACTGATAACAGAATTACAATAATCGGCAACCCAATTACTATTTCTTTTCTGAATAACATATGCTCCTTTATTCCAAACTGTAAACAAAATGCGAAAGGCGGTTACAAAATGAGATCTTTATTCAACACTTCAGAATTGCTTTATTTTGTCCAAATCCAGTTTTTTTAAAATCAGTATCCCCTTCTTTTCCATCTCTTCTAAAGCTTTTGTTGAGGTATCAGGTGCAACCCCCCTACATAGGCTATCTATAACAATAACCTTAAATCCTGCAATGGCAGCGTCTATTGCTGTAGCTTTCACACAATAATCTGTTGCTATCCCATAAACAACAACTTTTTTTATTCCATTTCTTTTTAAAACCTGCGTTAATTCTGTTTTTTGTCCACCATCGTCCTGAAAACCAGAATAGCTGTCATAAGCTGAATCCTTCCCTTTTTTTACGATAGCCAAAAAAAGATTATTATCCACAAGAACTTTTGCGTTTTCAGTACCCTGGATGCAATGGGGTGGCCATAAAACCTGAGTCCTTTCACCAATTTTGATCGCCTCAAAGGCGTTTTTCCCCGGATGGTTTGTATAAAAAGAGATATGGTCTGCCGGATGCCAATCCTGTGTGCCAAAAATAATATAACCCTTGTCCTTTAATTTCTTTGTTGATTTTTGAACTTTTGCAACAAAGGTATTATCTGTGCCAGTAACTGCCAAAGAGCCTTTTTTCCATGTGGTAAAATCTCCCTGAACATCCACTACAATGACACCTGTTTTTTCTTCGCAAAATGTCGTATCTGTAAAAGCTATTAAGAATACAGCGCAACATATTAACATAATTACATTTTTCATACTTTATTTCTCCTTTATTAATGTAAGTTTAACTTTTAACCCCACCTAGCTAGTAAAAAAGGATAGAGCATTTTTTCAATTATTGCAAAGTATCAATTATTTTTTTTAAATTGTTATTGAAAATCGGGGAACTGTCAATATTTTACGCCACCAGGTTTCATTTTTTAAGAACCAGTCAATTGTTTTTTTAATACCGGTTACAAAAGATTCCTCAGAAGTATATCCGAGTTCAGATGTTATTTTTTCAGAGTTAATCGCGTAGCGTCTATCATGCCCGGCACGATCTTTGACATGGGTTATAAGGGTTTTTGCAGGTTTGCCTGAAGATTGAGGTGCATTTGGAAACCTTTTTGCCATATCGTTATTTTCTGTAAACTCTTTATCTATTAATTTGCATATTGTTTTAACAATATCCATGTTGGTTTTTTCATTGTTGTTGCCTATATTGTAGGTTTGTCCGATTTTGCCTTTTTGAAGGATTAAATCAACTCCAAGGTTGTGATTATCAACATAGAGCCAGTCACGTATTTGTTTCCCATCTCCATAGATGGGCAAGGGTTTTCCATTTAAAATATTTGTTATTATAAGAGGGATAAGTTTTTCCGGGAACTGAAACGGACCAAAATTATTGGAACAATTACTTGTGGTTGTCTGTAAGTCATAGGTTTCATGATATGCCCGCACCAGATGATCAGAAGCTGCTTTGCTTGCAGCATAGGGTGAGTTGGGTGCATATGGTGTGTTTTCGGAAAATGGTGGGTCATCTTCTTTTAATGTTCCATAGACTTCATCTGTGGAGACGTGATGGAAACGATGTTCAGGCTGGTTTTTGTCCAGCCAGATTTTCTTTGCTGCTTTAAGAAGAGTATGTGTTCCAACTATATTAGTATTGATGAATTCATCAGGTCCGGTTATGGATCGGTCAACATGGGATTCTGCTGCAAAGTGTACTATGGTATTGATATTGTGCCCTATTAACAGGCTTTCAACAAGTTGTTGATCAAGAATATTGCCATGGATAAACTTAAATTGAGAATTTTTTTCACTATTCTTGTCAGTTTTGGGCAAGTTCTCTCTGATTCCAGCATAGGTCAAAGCATCCAGAACAATGACATTGTCCCGAGGGTATTTATCCAGCCAGTAATACACGAAATTGGTGCCTATGAATCCTGCACCACCTGTAACTAATAGATTTTGCATTAAAGGAGTTCCCTTAACATGGATCTTAAATTGACACGCCAGTGCTCAGGGGTTATACCTGTTGCCTGCCACATGGATTGTTTGTCTAAGACACTGTACATAGGTCTTTTAGCAGGGGTTGGGAATTTGCTTGTTGAAACAGGATGTATCGGGTTGGCTCTTGTAAGAATACCTGCGGACAATCCTTCTTCTTGAATTGCAACAGCAAAATCATACCATGAAGCAACTCCGGCATCAGTATAATGGAAAGTTCCTGTTAGCTCTTTTCTAACAGCAATCCATACAGCATTGGCAAGACCATAAGCCCAGGTGGGAGTCCCTATTTGCTCGTCAATAACATTTATACTGTTAGGTCCCTTCATAAGGTTGAGCATGTTTTTTACAAAATTGTTTCCATGGGAGGAATAAAGCCAGGCAGTTCTTATAATTAAAGCCTTGTGAATAAGTATTTCTTTAACAGCAAGTTCACCCTCCAATTTTGATTTGCCGTACACTGATTCAGGGCAGGGCTTGTCATCAGGGCTGTACGGTCTGGATTGTTCGCCGTTAAAAACAAAATCAGTAGAAATATGGGCAAGACGAATTTTTGCCTGTTTTGCTTCTAATGCAAGGTTTTCAACACCTTTATGGTTTACTTGCAGGGCTTTGCTTTTTTCTTTTTCAGCTTTGTCTACATCAGTGTATGCTGCTGCATTAATAATACAGTCAGGGTGGGTAGTATTAATCCATTTATTTATTGTTGAACGGTCACAAAGATCAATTTTTGGATAATCAGCTCCAAAAAATGTTATGTTAGAAGGACAGGTGCGGGTAAGTTCCCATCCTAATTGTCCATGTACTCCTGTAATCAATACTTTCATTATCAATATATCTCAGCAAAATTAAAAGATGTCCCTGCTTCATCCTTGGAAGCTAGCAGAGGTTTAGTGCCTGGGATAATAGGCCATTTGATATCAAGTGTAGGGTCGTCCCATTTTATGGATCGCTCATATTCAGGGGCATAATAGTCTGTGCATTTGTAAATAAATTCTGCTTCTTTGCTTAGAACATAAAATCCATGGGCAAATCCAGGTGGAATCCAGAGCAGAGATTTATCCTCAAAAGAAAGCGTAACTCCGACCCACTTGCCAAAGTCGGGCGAGTTTTTACGAAGATCTACAGCAACATCAAAAACTGTGCCGGTGGTAACTCTAACAAGCTTCCCCTGGGCATGTTTGGTTTGATAATGAAGTCCTCTTAAAATGCCTTGGCTTGATTTGCTGTGATTATCCTGGACAAAAGAGAAATCAGCGATAGTCGATTTGAACTTATCTTCGCGCCAGGTTTCCATGAAAAACCCACGTTCATCACCAAAAACCTGAGGTTCAATTAATATAACATCGGGTATGTTAAGTTTTGTATATTTCAAGGTATAATATTTTGAGTGGTTTGTTGTTTTAAAAGATTTAATAAATATTTGCCATATCCGTTTTTACTCAGGACCTGGGCTAGTTTTTCAAGCTGTTCAGCATTAATATAACCCATTTTATAAGCCACTTCTTCAGGGCAGGCAATTTTAAGTCCCTGGCGGTCTGCAACCACTTTAATAAAAACTGCTGCATCAAGAAGAGATTCATGTGTTCCAGTGTCAAGCCAGGCAGTTCCCCTGCTCATAAGTTCAACTTTAAGTGAGCCGTTTTTAAGGTAAGCATTGTTTACATCAGTTATTTCTAGTTCACCTCGGGCTGAAGGGCGGATTTGTTTTGCTATTTCAATAACATCATTATCATAAAAATACAGTCCGGTAATTGCATAGTTTGATTTTGGATTTTCAGGTTTTTCTTCAAGGTTTGTGACATTCCCCTGATTGTCAAATTCTGCAACACCATAATATTGAGGATCTTTGACATAATACCCAAAAATTGTGGCACCACTTTTTTGAAGAGCTATCTCCTGGAAACGGGCAGATAATCCTTCTCCATAAAATATGTTATCTCCGAGAATCAAAGTAACATTATCATTGCCAATAAAGTTTTTTCCAATCAAAAACGCCTGGGCGAGCCCATCCGGCGAAGGCTGCACAGCATATTCCAATGAAATTCCCCATTGTTGACCATCTCTTAAAAGATGTTTAAAGCCCCCGATATCCTCTGGAGTCGAGATAATCAAGATATCCTTGATTCCTGCCAACATCAGTGTTGACAATGGATAGTAGATCATTGGTTTGTCATATACAGGCATTAATTGTTTACTGGCTGCATAGGTCAATGGATAGAGACGTGTCCCAGAACCGCCGGCAAGAATGATTCCTTTGCGCATATTTAATTAACCTCTTTATTATTTTCTAAATACCATTGATATGTATTTTCTAAGCCGTTTTTCAGTGTTGTAGCAGCACTCCAGTTTAATGCTTCAATTTTTGAAACATTAAGCAATTTTTGCAGTGTTCCATCAGGTTTAGAAGAATCAAAGATAATTTGCCCTTTGAAGCCTGTTATTTCTTTGATTAATTGGGCAAGTTCTTTGATGCTTATATCTTTGCCGCATCCAATATTAAAAAGAGGGTTGTTTAAATACTGAAGTTTAGTAAAATCTTTATTCATTATGAAAAGACATGCATCAGCAAGATCATCAACATGGAGAAATTCTCTTTTTGGTGAGCCTGTCCCCCAGACTGTAACTGATGACTCCTGATTTTGCTTTGCTTCATGAAATTTTCTGATAAGGGCAGGCAGAACATGGGATGTTTCAAGGTCAAAATTATCATTGGGACCATATAGATTCGTAGGCATAACAGGGATAAATTGAGTTTTATATTGTTTGTTATAAGCCCAGCACATTTCAATACCTGCTATTTTTGCCATGGCATATGGTGAATTAGTTGGTTCAAGTTTTCCTGTCATTAAGTCTTCTTCTTTCATGGGCTGGGGACAGTCTTTTGGATAAATACATGATGAGCCCAGGAAAAGAAGTTTTTTAACTTTATGGACATGGGATTGGTGAATAATGCTGTTTTGAATCATAAGGTTTTGATAGATAAAATCAGCGCCGTATGTGCTATTAGCCATTATACCTCCGACTCTTGCAGCGCTGAGAAAAACATAATTAGGTTTTGTTTCTTCAAAGTATGTATCTACAGCTTTATTGTCCATAAGTTCAAGCTCTGAATGAACAGGGCTTAAAATATTTAAATACCCATTTTTTTGTAAACAGCGGATTATTGCAGAACCTACAAGTCCTTTTGGTCCTGCTACAAATATTTTAGAATTTAAATCCATAGTGGTTGTTTATTCATTATAATCAAAGGTTTCAAACCCATGGGTTTTGCAAAGATGATCTTTTTTTGCTTCTATGAGATCATGTTGAACCATTTCTGATATTAGTTCTTTCAAAGTAATTTTTGGTACCCAACCAAGCTTTTCTTTTGCTTTAGAAGGGTCACCTAAAAGCGTTTCAACTTCTGTTGGTCTGAAATATTTTGGATCCACAGCAACTATTAAATTATTTGTTTCTGTGTCAAACCCTTTTTCATCAACACCTTTTCCTTTGAAGGCTATATCAATATCAAGTTCGTTTGCAGCAAGGGTTATAAATTCTCTGACAGAGTGTTGTTTGCCTGTTGCAATTACAAAATCTTCCGGATCTTTCTGCTGTAGCATGAGCCATTGCATTTTTACAAAATCTTTTGCATGCCCCCAGTCTCTTTTTGCATCAAGGTTGCCAAGATAAAGGCAATCTTGAAGTTTAAGACTTATTCTTGAAAGAGCCCTTGTGATTTTACGTGTAACAAAAGTTTCTCCTCGCAATGGTGACTCATGGTTAAAAAGAATTCCATTGCATGCATATATTCCATAGGCTTCTCTGTAATTTATGGTAATCCAGTATGCATAAAGTTTTGCTACAGCATAGGGACTTCTTGGGTAAAATTCCGTCTTTTCTGTCTGGGGAGTCTCCCTTACTTCTCCATATAGCTCAGAGGTCGAAGCCTGGTAGAATTTAGTTTTCTTTTCAAGCCCTAAAAGCCTTATTCCTTCAAGAAGCCGTAGTGTTCCCAAAGCATCTGTATCTGCTGTGTACTCAGGCGCTTCAAAAGACACTGCCACATGACTCTGGGCTGCCAGGTTGTAGACTTCATTGGGTTGGACAAGCTTGAGGATTCTAATGAGGTTGGTAGAGTCAGTCAAATCACCATAATGAAGTATGAAATTTCTATTTTTTACATGGGGGTCCTGGTAAAGATGATCTATTCTGTCAGTATTGAATAAAGAAGAACGTCTTTTTATCCCATGTACTTCATAGCCCTTTTTAAGTAAGAATTCAGCAAGGTATGCTCCATCTTGACCTGTTATTCCTGTAATTAATGCTTTTTTCATAGTTTTCCCATAAGATTATTTACTATTGTTATTCACAGCTCCGCCTTGTCGGCTTCATGCATAAAGCATGCCCAAAACATTGGTATTAAAGGGTTTAGCTTGCAAAATAAAAACAAAGGTCTTAATTATTTCTGTTAATTTATGATGATTTTTGTGCTGATTTGTAAGCGTCATCAAGTCTATTTTTTAGGTAGTCAACTTCTTTAGTATTATATTCATAAATATCAAAGCAATGTCCATCATCACCTAAAAGACCATCAGGGATAAGATCACCCATCTCATCAGGATCAGATATCATATCTCCATAGAAACAGACTGAAAGCCATTTTTCTTTTGGATCATCATCAATAACATCTATCATTGCAAAAAGAGCACGGTCTTTTTGATTATTATGTTTTGGTCGTAGCGAATATGTAATTCCAGGTCTGGCATTGAAATCAAGTGTTATGTTTTCTGTTTTTTGTATATGTTCTAGAAGTTCTGTAAAAGCTTGTTTGGTTTTAGATTCAGTTTCTTCCCACTCTGAAATAAAGTTATTAAGTTCTTCCATTGATATTTATTTACTCCTTTGTCCCATGCAATTTTTTTAAATTATTCTCGAATATGTTTTATAATATGCCCAAGCTCCGGGAAAATAAGTGCGTTGCAGGCAAGCTTGCATGCCTTAAGGCTTCCTGGCATGCAAAACAGGATACTATTTTTAATAACCCCAGCAGTTGCCCTTGAAAGTATGGCAGCTGAATCTATTTCTTCGTAACTGAGCTTTGCAAACAACGTGGCATAAGCGGTAAGCTCTTTGTCAAAAAGAGGGGTTACAGCTTCAATGGTTACATCCTTTTTAGTGATTCCTGTTCCTCCGGTTATCAAAATAACATCAGGAGATATTTTTAAGGAGATATGTTGTATCATTTCCTGTATTTCCTTGATGTCATCTGGCACTGTATGGTGTACAACCACATCATGGCCTTCTTTTTTTGCCTGTTTTTTAATCCATATTCCGCTTTTATCTTCAGATACATTTCGTGTGCTTGATGCAGAAATTATTGCTATCCTAAGGTTCTCAGGAGTTTTTCGTTTATGTGAAAAAGTATTCATTGTTTAATCCTGTGCTATATAAACTCTGTCCTCATTGTCATGTTCTTTAAGGCAAACATTTACCATGTCATTTTTGTCAGTGTCTATAAAAATGCCTTTATAATCAGCCTGGATGGGAAGTTCTCTGTGCCCTCTGTCAACCAGGACAGCAAGCTCAATTTGAGAGGGTCTTCCAAAATCCATGAGTGCATCCATGGCAGCTCTGATTGTGCGCCCGGTATATAAAACATCATCAACAAGTATAATATTTTTTTCATCAACATTAAAAGGGATATTAGAAGGTTTCACAATGGGATGATGGCTGATTTTTGTCCAGTCATCTCTGTAAAGATTAATATCCATATCGCCCACAGGCAGGGAAGTTCCCTCAATATCCTTTATGATCTGTTCAAGCCTTTTTGCAAGATAATCGCCCCGGGTTTGAATGCCTATAATAGCAAGATTTTCAACACCTTTGTGAACTTCAATGATTTCATGGGCCATTCTGGTTAAAACCCTTTTGATATCTTGTGTGCTGATTATGGTTTTTTCAGCTTTCATTTGGGTACATACTCCTCAACATTATTTAATACAAAAATTTATACCATTTTTTCAAATAATCAGCAATGGTTTGATTTTAGCATTGATTTTAGCATTTACTTACTATAACAAGATACATGCAAATTAAAAAGGATTGAAGATTATATTTTTATGGATTATTTATGAAGGATAAAAGTACAGGAGTTATACTTGCCGGAGGTCAAAACAGCAGGCTGCCCGGGGAGAAGAAGGCATTCCGTAAAATTGGCGGAAAGATGATAATGGATAGAATCTATCAGGAACTCAGTTCGGTAGTTGATGAGATTATTATAGTAACAAATGAGCCCGGGGAATTTTCAAAATGGGATGAAATGATTGTTTCTGATATAAATCCTTCAAGATGTGCGTTGGCAGGTGTTCATGCTGGGATTTACTATGCATCATATGATAAAGTGTTTATCACAGCTTGTGATACACCTTTTATTAGAAAAGATATTATTGAGTTTATTCTTTCTTTTGCTGACAGGCAATATGACGTTGTTATCCCCGAAGGAGAAGGAGGACTTGAAGCTTTGTTAGCTGTATATTCAAAAGCATGCCTTCCCTTGATTGAAAAAAACCTTAAAGCTAATGTATTTATGATAAAAAAGTTTTATGCAAAAAATAAGGTTAAAACAATTCCTCTTGAAAAATTAAAAGAGCTTGATCCTTTAATGGATTCATTTTTTAATATTAACATTAAAGAGGATATTGAACAGGCAAATATCATGGTAAATAAAAGAAATTTATAAAGAGACTTTAATGAATATAAATGAAATGATTGCAAAAGTTAAAGCACACCCTGATTATTCAAAAGTCGGGATGACTCTTATCCATAATGGTGTTGTAAGAGAGGCTACAAGGGAAGGGAAAGGCGTTACAGACCTTGAAATAAGTGTTGATCATGATATCCTAGATAATATAGTGAAAGACACAAAAAAAAGACAAGGGATTGTTGAAGTATTGATCTGGATTGCTGAGGGCAAGACACTTTTCGTTGGAGATGATATCATGTATCTTGTTGTTGCAGGGGATATACGGGAGAATGTCCAGGATGCCTTAAGAGATGCACTTGATAAAATAAAAAAGACTGCTACAAAAAAGAAGCAGTCCTATATATAAATATTGAGTAAATAACAAAGGACAATAAAATGGCGGATTTTACACATCTTGATAAAGACGGCAGAGTCAGGATGGTGGATGTTGGTGATAAAGCTGAAACAAAGCGTGTGGCAGTTGCTATCGGGGCTGTGAAGATGAATAAAGAAACCCTCCTGAAGATTACTCAAAATATTGTTAAAAAAGGTAATGTTTTAGAGACAGCAAGAATAGCCGGCGTAATGGCAGCAAAGAAAACATCTGACCTTATACCAATGTGTCATCCCTTGAATATAACCCATATCAGAGTTGATTTTAGTCCTGACATTGAAAATGATTTAATCAACATTGAAGCTGAAGCATCTTTAAAGGGGCGAACAGGTATTGAAATGGAAGCATTAATTGCTGTATCTGTTGCAGCACTCACTATTTATGACATGTGCAAATCATATGACAGGACAATGCAGATTATTAATGTTCGTTTAAAAAGCAAATCAGGCGGTAAAAGCGGTACTTTTGTGGCTAAAGAATAATGATATCATCTGAAAATTTAATTTTTCTTGTTTCAGGCTTTTTTGCCGGTGCAATTATTGGTCTTATTATATCCATTGCCTTTCAGAAGTTTTTTTTCTTTTTTTTTACAAGAAAGGTAGAACAAATCTCTGAGAGTGCTCTTTATTCTAATTCCAATAGATTTTTGGATCTTGCTGATAAATATTTTAGAAGGTTGGCTGATGATGCAAAAAATGGTTTTGATAAAAGTACCGACCCTGTCAAAGAGGCCTTAGGAAAATATGAGAAAAGCCTTTGGGAGATGGAGGGTGACAGGCAAAAAGCATTTGGGTCAATATCTACACAGCTTATTGAAATGGCAAAAGCCCAGCATAACCTGCAACTTCAAACCGGCAATCTTGTAAAAGCATTGCGCGTACCCCATGTAAGGGGGCGGTGGGGAGAGATGACTTTAAGAAGGGTTGTTGAGTTATCCGGCATGGCAAAACATTGTGATTTTGACGAACAGGTTGTGGCGAATACCGAAAATGGGCAATTAAGGCCTGATATGGTTATAAGGCTTCCAAACAAAAGAAATATTATTGTGGATTCAAAAGTAGGGCTTGAAGCATACTTAAATGCTCTTGAAGCTGAAAGCGAAGAAGATAGAAAGAAATATATGGCAAATCATGCAAGCCAGGTTTTAAGGCATGTATCAACTCT
The DNA here is from genome assembly GCA_023143455.1 of Desulfobacterales bacterium. Classification (GTDB taxonomy): domain Bacteria; phylum Desulfobacterota; class Desulfobacteria; order Desulfobacterales; family Desulfobacteraceae; genus JAIOSM01. The sequence goes on along the minus strand of JAGLHT010000052.1, from coordinate 2,699 downwards.
TGCTTCTAAAGAATACCATAAACACTTTTCTTATACTCCTGAGTTTACAATCCTTTTTATTCCCGGAGAAAATTTTTTCAGCGCTGCTTTAACATATAAACCAGATCTTGTTGAAATTGGAATAAAAAACGGGGTTATTATTGCAACACCAACTACATTGGTTGCTCTTTTAAAAGCTGTTGCATTTTCCTGGCGCCAAGAGACTGTCCAAGAAAATGCAGAAGAAATAAGAAAACTTGGAATTGAGCTCTATCAGCGTCTTGGGGCAATGGCAGGAAATATCAACCGTCTTGGTAAAGACATTGAAAAATGCGCCACAACTTTTAACAAAACTGTTGGATCAATAGAGAGCAGAGTTATGGTTTCAGCAAAAAAGTTTGATTCATTTGGTATTACTTCAGATAAAATTGAAGACTTGGAAAGCATTGAATCATCTAAAATTGCTGCAAGGCAAATAAAACAAGAAAAGGCAGATGAATAAAAAATTTATATTTAAAGCTTTGGCAGCCGTGATCCTTGTTATATTAATACATATATTAATAATAATTTTTTATACTGAAAAAGAGATTAAGATCACAAGACAGACAGCTCTTGTTAAGCTTGAATTATCAGAATATCCGATTTTTATGGATGATCTTAAGCTCAAGGGTCTGACTGATTCCTTGGAGCAGAGTCTTAAGTACTATAATAAGCTTCCTAAAACACGGACTTTTGATTTTGGCAAAGACTCTTATGATGTTAATCATCTGATAAAATCTCTGGAGAATTTTTCTTTATTATTAAGCAATAATTCTTCAGACAGTGAAATCAGGGCAAATATTATAGAAAATTATGCAATTTATAAAACAGCAGACAAAGCAGAAACCAAGGTACTTTTTACCGGTTATTATGAACCTGCCTATAAAGGAAGCCTTGTTAAGACAAAAGAATATCCAATCCCTCTTTATACAGTACCTGATGACCTTTTGAAGATTGACCTTTCTTTGTTTTCTGATAAATTTAAAGGCGAAAGAGATCTTTTTGCAAGACTTAATAAGGATAATCAAGTTGTTCCCTATTATGACAGAAGGGGAATAAACAATATTAAGGATTTTGAGAAAAGAGCTGTTCCTCTGGTTTGGCTTGAAAATCGTGTTGACAGATTTTTCCTTGAGATACAGGGATCAGGAATAATTTTTTTACGTGACAAGAGTATTTTAAGGGTTCATTACTCTTCCAAAAATGGACGAGCCTATCAATCTATTGGAAGATATTTAATTGCTAACGGTGAGATTGCAAAGGAAAACATGTCAATGCAGGCGATTAAAGCATGGTTGAAGAAAAATCCAGATAAACTGGATACAGTGCTTAGTTACAATACAAGTTTTGTGTTTTTTAAAAAAGAGATAGATGGTCCGTTTGGATGCCTTGGGGTTAAAGTTAGTCCAATGCGGTCAATTGCTACAGACACATCACTCTTTCCTAAAGGCGCCCTGTGTTTTATTAAGACAAAAGCACCTTCAAAAGAGAATTTACAATTTCCCCAGGGTTGGGAAGACTATTCAGGCTTTGTATTTAATCAGGATACAGGCGGTGCCATAAAAGGACATTTAAGAGCAGACCTTTTCTACGGCAATGGCGAATATGCTGAGTTGGGTGCAGGCCAGATGAACCATCGAGGCGAATTATATTTCCTTGTTTTAAAAAAATAGAGCTTAAGTTGGTTATTACTTGGTTGACTTTTAATCTTATATCTTGCTATACTTTTTGTATATTTTAAGCTTAAGCGAAAGTCCATAAATAAAGAGTAGTATCGTAATGCCAAATAATAATTACATTAAAATTTGCCCTGTTACTGGCTTAGAGATTTTTGAAAAGCCAGAATGGCTCAATAAAAAAATTAGTGATAATTATTATCTTTATTTCAGGAAAATTGGGAAAAATATAGTAAGTATTCAAAATCGCGGTGATCTTAAATATCTTGATGCTGAGAAACAATTTAAAGAACTTATGAATTTTATTGAAGTGTCAGGAGTAGAAAAACCTTTTGTTGAGATGCGGGATTTTATTTATTTAAAAGGGTTGCCATCTGTCCTGGAGTCAAATACTCAGCGAAATATCTTGATCGAAGCTCAAGATATTATAGCTGGGGTTATTTATTATAATACTACCTTTTTGATTCGAACAATAATTGGCGCCGGCCTAAAAATGTATAAAAATTTCGATATTGAAACGGCTATATGCAAAGGTTACGACGATGCAATATTAAAGGCAGTGGATATTTTAAAAAAAGAAAGCATGCCTTTATCTGATAAAGACCTTGAAAAAGCAAATAATTCTAAAAAATATACCATAACTCAACATGATCTTGATAGTTTTGCAGAAATGTTAGGAACTATTGTCTGGGATGAGAAAGAAAATAAAGTCATGGAGGGTCTTCCTGTTTTTCAAAAAAATAGCCCCTTATATAAGCTCAGTGATCTTATAAATATTATTCGTGACGATATTAAAGAAATTCGTTTAAGTGATGTAAGGCAAAAGCAAGAGTTTGGGAAGAGCTTGAAAGAATCCCTTTATTTTAATAAAGAACTTGAAAAACAGAAACTTGAAGCTGAAGAGCTAAATGAGCAGCTGGAAAGGGCAACTATTAGGGCAAATACCATGGCACTGCAGGCTGAGATGGCAAATATGGCAAAAAGTGAATTTTTAGCTAATATGAG
>JAGLHT010000051.1 GCA_023143455.1 Desulfobacterales bacterium | reverse complement strand
CCTCCTGCGTGACAGGCAGGCGTTCTAACCAACTGAACTACACCCCCGCAAACATCTTCTAATTCACTATATTACTTTTATACCATACTAATTACAAATGGTGGGCGAAACAGGGCTTGAACCTGTGACTTCAACCTTGTAAGGGTTGCACTCTACCAACTGAGTTATTCGCCCTATACGTTCAATAAAACAGAAAATTTATATCAAAAACAAAACAATCTGTCAATACAAAACTAACAAAGATCATTATTAATTATCTATCAATTTAATACACATTGAATTACTTCATCCATATTTTCAACAAAAACAATTTCAAGCTGTTTCTTTATAGATTCAGGCACATCTTCTTTAATGTCTTTTTCATTGTCTCTGGACATAATCACCTTTTTAATTCCATTAGCATGGGCTGCCAAAAATTTCTCTTTTATTCCGCCCACAGGCAAAACCCTTCCCCTCAATGTAATTTCTCCTGTCATTGCCATTGTCCTGTCTATCTTCTTTCCTGTCAAAACTGACACTACAGCAGTACATATTGTGATGCCGGCAGAAGGGCCATCTTTTGGAATTGCACCTTCAGGAACATGAATATGTATATCTGTATTTTTATAAAAATTCTCATCGATTCCAAGTTCTTTACTTCTGGATCTCACATAACTCACCGCGGCCTGGGCAGATTCTTTCATCACGTCACCAAGCTTACCGGTTACTGAGACATTCCCCTTGCCCTTCATTGTCACAGCTTCAATAGTTAATAGTTCTCCTCCTGCCTGAGTCCATGCTAATCCATTTAAAACCCCAACCTGATCCACTTTTTCAAGTTGGCTGTCTCTAAATCTTTTCTGACCTAAATATTTCTGAACTGATGTTGCAGATATCTTATTAAGCTTTCTTTGGTTCGTCTGAACTATTTTCTTTGCTATTTTTCTCAACAGAGATGAAATCTCACGCTCCAGATTTCTGACCCCTGATTCTCTGGTGTAATATCTAATAATGGATAAAATTGCATTTTTTGAAAAAGTAACATCAGATGACTCCAAACCATTCTCTTTTAATTGCTTTGGAATAAGAAAAGTATGGGCAATTCTCTCTTTTTCATACTCAGTATACCCAGGTATATGTATTATTTCCATCCTATCCTGGAGCGGACCCGGGATATTATACAAAGTATTTGCAGTAGTAATAAAAAGGATATCAGAGAGATCATAATCCAACTCAAGATAATGATCATTAAAATTTTTATTTTGTTCAGGATCAAGAACTTCAAGAAGCGCAGAGGATGGATCTCCTCTAAAATCGGCATTCATCTTATCAACTTCGTCAAGGCAGAATACAGGGTTATTATACCCGACCTTTCTTAAGGTCTGAATAATTTTCCCGGGCATTGCACCTATATAAGTTCTTCTATGCCCTCTTATTTCTGCTTCATCCCGTATGCCGCCAAGAGAAATTCTTGCAAAAGCGCGTCCTGTTGCCCTGGCAACGGATTTTGAAAGAGAAGTTTTCCCCACCCCAGGAGGACCAACAAGACAAAGGATTGGTCCCTTGATCCTATTTACTAAAGTTTGTACTGCAAGGTATTCTAAAATACGCTCTTTGGGTTTAGAAAGTCCATAATGATCTTCATCAAGGATCCTTTGAGCAGCATCAATCTGTTTTTTAACTTTTCTTTTTCTATACCATGGAAGATCTAATATCCAATCAACATAATTTCTCACAACAGTTGCTTCAGAAGACATCGGAGACATCATCTTAAGTTTATCATGCTCTTTACGGACTATTGCAGCTGCACTTTTAGGTAATCTCTTTTTCTTTATTCTTTTTTCAAGCTCTTTGAATTCCTGACTTGGCCCATCTTCTCCCATCTCTTTTTTAATGGCGCGCATCTGTTCATTCAGATAATGCTTTTTTTGAAATTGTTCCATCTGGCTCTTGACTCGCCCCTTAATCTTCTGGGACATGGAAAAAACATCAGTTTCTTTTTTAATAAGTTGTAAAAGAAAAAATAGTCTTTCTTCCACATCTAAAATATCGAGAAGCTGTTGCTTGTCTTCAATTTTAAAAGGCATTTTAATTGATAATAAGTCAGCATATGTTGATGGGTCAGAGTATTCTTTCCTGATGTTATGAAGAATTTCTTTTGAAAAAATACCGGAAAGTTCTGAATATTTTTCAAAAGCTTCTGCAACAGTTCGCACCGCAGCTTCCGATGTATTCTCATCCATGGGTTGGTCAATAACCCTTGAAATTTCAGCTACCAGATAATCATCCATTTCTTTGAGTTGAGATAACCTGCCCCGGGCAATACCTTTAACAAGAATTTTTATTGTTCCGTCTGGAAGGCGAAGAAGCTGTAAAATTTTTGCTTCAGTGCCTGTTTTATGTATATCCTTTTCTTTTGGTTTTTTTATATCAGGTAGATTCTGAGCTGCAAAAAAAATTATTTTATCTGTGCCCATGGCATGGGAAAGCGCATTAATAGACCTTTCTCTGCCAATAAAAAGAGATGTGGTCATGCTTGGGAAAAGAACAACATCTTTTAAAGGAACCATAGGCAGCTCTTTTTTTTCAGCTTCAGAGCCATCCTGATTGAAAAACTTTGAAATATTTATCATAAAATTATACTAAATTAAGCTTGTTTTTTACTTTGCTCAAAAAGAAGTATTGGTTTCTCATTATCTAAAATCACTTCTTCACCAATAACACATTCTTTTACATCAATTTTTGAAGGAAGCTCAAACATTATTTCAAGCATTGCCTCTTCTAAGATTGCTCTCAATCCCCGGGCACCTGATTTGCGCTTAACAGCCTCTTTAGCTATGGCAATGAGAGCCTCATCAGTAAACTGCAAGGTAACACCTTCCATTTTAAAAAGCTCTTTATATTGTTTGATAAGTGCGTTTTTAGGTTCCGTTAGAATTTTAACCAAAGAGTCTTCATTAAGTTCACCAATTGATGTTATAATTGGAAGTCTTCCAAGAAATTCAGGAATAAGTCCAAATTTTATTAAATCTTCAGGCAAAAGTTTTCCTAAAAGCTCACCAATATTGTTTTCCTTTTTCTTTTTAATAGCTGCGCCAAAACCCATACTTTTATTATGTAGTCTTCTTTCCACTATCTTTTCTAAGCTTGTAAAGGTTCCTCCACATATAAAAAGAATATTGGAAGTATCAATTTTAACATAATCCTGCTGAGGATGTTTTCTGCCACCCTTGGGAGGAACACTTGCAATTGTGCCTTCAAGAATTTTCAATAATGCCTGCTGAACACCCTCTCCTGAAACATCCCTGGTTATGGAAGGGTTATCACCTCTCTGGGATATCTTATCTATCTCATCTATGTAAATAATGCCTTTCTGAGCTTTTTCAATATCATAATCAGCATTCTGTACCAACGAGAGAATTATATTCTCAACATCTTCCCCTACATATCCTGCTTCTGTAAGTGTTGTTGCATCTGCAAGGGCAAAAGGAACATCAAGGAATCTTGCCAGGGTTTGTGCTAAAAGGGTTTTCCCACATCCCGTAGGACCTATAAGAAGGATATTACTTTTTTCTATCTCAACATCATCATTATCATTTTTAAAAGCTGAATTAAGACGCTTGTAATGATTGTAGACTGCCACAGCAAGGACTTTTTTTGCCCTATCCTGCTCTATAACATAACTATCAAGCTTCTCTTTAATCTCTTCAGGAATTAAAAAATCAACAGATTCAGTTGCATCACTACGCTTTTCCTTTTCTTCATCCTCAATTATTTCTCCACAAAGCTTCACACATTCATTACAGATATATACACTCGGACCTGCAATCAGTTTCATAACTTCTTTTTGGTTTTTGCCACAAAATGAGCAAAAATACTTATCAAGTCCTTTGTCCTTCTTAGTCATTATACTACTCCTTTGAAGAATCAGTATTATCTTCGAGCTCTTTTCTATCAACCACTACGCGATCTATTAATCCATAAGCTTTGGCTTCATCAGCTGTCATGAAAAAGTCCCTGTCAGTATCAGTTGCAATTTTTTTAACCTTCTGACCAGTATGAGCTGATAAAATTGTATTTAAAGAATCTTTTATTCTTAATATTTCCTTTGCTTGAATCTCAATGTCAGACGCCTGACCCTGGGCTCCGCCTAAAGGCTGATGTACCATCATCCTGGAATTTGACAAAGAGTATCGCTTCCCTTTTGCACCTGCTGCAAGGAGAACCGCCCCCATGCTTGCTGCCTGCCCAATGCAGACCGTGGAAACATCAGGTTTAATATACTGCATGGTATCATAAATTGCCAAACCCGCTGAGACTTCGCCTCCAGGCGAATTTATATAAAAATTGATATCCTTCTCTGGATCTTCAGATTCAAGGAAAAGGAGCTGGGCTACTATCAAATTGGCAATCTCACTATTAATGGCAGATCCTAAAAAAAGTATTCTGTCTTTCAAAAGCCTTGAAAATATATCGTATGAACGCTCACCTCTGTTGGTCTGTTCAACAACCATTGGAATTAACGGCAATGTTTGACTCCTTTTTTAAATTGTAATTACTTATCAGTCTCTTTTTTTGTTTTCTTTTCTACTGTATTCTTTGTTACAGCTTTTTTTACTACAGGTTTCTTTGCTACAGTTTTCTTTGCTGCTGGTTTCTTTGCTGCTGGTTTCTTTTTTTTAACTTCCTTTTTAGCATCAGTACTTTTTTCTACCTTTTCAGGTGACTTTTCTGTAATCTTACCTTTTTCTACTATAAGGTCTACAGCTTTTTTTTCAAGCTGTGTATGTTTATAATTTTCAAGCTGATTTTTATCCATATTAAAATAATTTTTAATGGCATCCACGGAAGCATTCATACCTTTTGCCATTACTTCAAAACCTGCTTCTAACTCCTCGTCAGTCATTTCAAGGCTTTCCTGTTCTATGAGCTTGGCAAGAATCAGATGTCTTCTTGCTTGTTTTTCAGCGACATCTTTATAATCATTTCTTAATGATTCCTTGCTCAAACCTGCCTCTTCAAAAGATGTATTGTTCTGCATATAGGCTTGCTCAGCTTCAGCTATTATACCATTGAGCTCTGCTTCCACCAATGATTCAGGAACTTCGAATTCATATTTCCCCAAAAGATTTTGAAAAATCTGTTCACTTAACTCATGCTGTACTCTCTGTTTATACCCTTGTAGCAGATTGGAGCGAATGTCATCTTTTACCTGATCAATATTCTCATATTTACCAAGGTCTTTAACAAGATTATCATCTTCAGGCATTACTTCTTCATGGATCTCTTTAACTTTAACTTTATATGTAATAGTTTTACCGGCAATTTCCTTATCAGGATCCTTATCAGAATATACAACCTCAATCTCAAGGTCCTGCTCAGGAATCACTCCTACAATCTTTTGTGAAAATTCTTCAGGCATTGAACCTGTACCGATTGCCATAACAAAATTTTCAATTTGAGGAGTTGACGCAAAAGGCTTGTCGTCTATAAACCCCTGATAATCAATTAAAACAAAGTCATCTTCCTTAACAGCCCTCTCTTCTTTGACAGCCCGTTTAGAAGCCATTGTTTTCCTGATCATCTGTATTTGAGCTTCAATCTCATCTTCAGAAACTTCATATAGAGTTTTGTTAAGTTCCATGCCTTCATACTCAAGCTCTTCGATTTCAGGTTTTACTTCAATAGTAATATCAAAACAATATGCAGATTCAGGATCAAACTCCGGTGGGTCCATCTGAGGACTTGAAATAATCTTTAAATCATAATCTTCAATTGCTTTTGCAAATATTTGCTGAATAAGTTTTGGAACAATATCTTCATGTACATCTTTTGAAAATTTATTTTCAAGTACTTTACGAGGAACTTTCCCTTTTCTAAAGCCCTTAACATCAGCTTTATTTTTCAACTCTCTGTAAGCTTTGTCCAACTCTTTTTTAATAGTCTCTTTTGAAATTTCACAATTGAGGACTTTCTTTACCGTACTTTTATCTACAACCTTAATCTGCATTTTCCCATCCTATTTAAAAAAACTTTTAAAATTAATATTAAAAACTTTTATTTCAAAAAATTAAAAAAAATGTAATATATAAACAACAATAAATTGAATAAAATATTCTATTCATAAATGTACTAAAATAAGCGCTAAATACACAGGTGTCAAGATCATTGAATAAAGAAATTATTTCAACAAATTGTATACTCCTAATTATTCTACTTTCTCAACTGCTTTGGATAGGTGTTTGCAAGGCAGAATCCAAAATCAATACAAACAGAAAAACAATCGTTATTGACCCGGGTCATGGTGGAGAAGATACTGGAATTGGAACAATGTCCAACTTTTATGAAAAGACATACACATTAAAACTTGCAAAAATTACAGCTAAACTATTAAAAAATAAATACACTGTGCTTCTCACAAGAGAAAGAGATCTTAATTTATCTGTTTTGAAACGAACTTCTTTTGCAAACATTCAAAAAGCAGATATTTTCATAAGTTTACATGCAAAAAAAAAGGAAACAAATTCTACTGCTTTTATTATTTTCAAACCATTTGAAGACACAAAACAATTAGAATCAGAATCTTCAATCCCCTGGAAAAAAGAACAACTGAAACACATTAAAAAAAGCAGGCAAGCTGCAAAAATTTTTGCTGAAAAATTCTCACACAAATTTAACGTTGATTTTCATATTTCAGACGCACCAGCAATTGTGCTTCAAGGGGCACAAATGCCAGCTATTTTAATTGAAGTCTTATCCATGGATCATCTCCTTGGCGAGGCAGATAAGGAAACTATCTTACAAAACTATGCTCAGATCCTTGCTGAAAGTTTAGAAAAAATTTTACATTAAACAAAGACACTAAAGAGTCATGAAAAAAAATGATAATAAATATCAGTGATATATACAATGCCAATTGGTTTGCCACCTTCTAAGACAGGAAGCCTGTGGTACTTATTTTTTACCATACGGTCCAATATAACCATAAGATGTTCATCAATAGAAGCTCCAACTATATCCCTGCTCATAAGTTGGCTCACTTGTTTTTCCTTAAGGGTTCTCATGGCTATATCAAATTGATCAGTCCAGGACACATCCTCCCCTTTTATTCCATAATTTAAAAAAGTGGGGCGCAAATGATATAGTATGTCAGCCATTGTTATTATTCCAACAAACATTGTCACTTTATCAAGAACCATGAGGCTTGCAGTCTTATCACCTGTTTCTCTGACCTTACCATGCAAAATCATTTGGATTGCTTTTTCAACAGGTTCATCAGAACGAATTGTATCAAACTCAGTGACCATTATATCTTTAACAAATGTCTTCATTGTTTCTCCACCTGAATATTTATCTGAAAATTTTCAACCCAGAATTATACTTAAACCATTTATTTATCCATTGCAACCATGTATTTTCATCAATTTAATTTTCATTTACAACTTTATAAAACAAGGATTCTTTTGACTCTGATAAGTTTTTGTTAATAACTTGAATCTAACAGGCATACTAAAATGCAAGACTTTTCTGTTGACATGTACAGCGCGAACAAAGTAAATTAAGGGTTAAGCCAAAACGGAATTTTTATATACGATCGGAATTTGCATATGAAAAAAATTGTTTTACTTCCCCTGTTATTCCTTTCTCTGTTGTATTTTGTACCTTTTACTCCGGGGCTGGCTCAGGATCAAATCAAACCTGTTTATATTATTCCGATTTCCGGCAAAGTAGGTCCTGCCATGTCGTCTTTTGTAAAACGTGCTGTTGCCAAGGCAAACAAAGAAAAAGTCGAAACCATTATCTTTGAAATTGACTCCTTTGGCGGAAGAGTTGATTCTGCCCTTGATATTGTGGAAACGCTGTTGACCGTTGACAAGGATATATCTATCTCCTATGTCAAAACCAAGGCTATTTCAGCCGGTGCTCTCATTGCCCTTGCCTCGGGCAATCTCTATATGAAAAATGGAACTACCATTGGAGATTGTGCCCCTATTACTTACTCAAAAGAGGGTGTTCAGGAAATGGGGGAAAAATTTCAATCTCCTTTGCGGGCCAAATTCAGGGCACTTGCTAAAAGAAATGGCTTTATTCAAGTTTTAGCTGAGTCCATGGTCAGCAAGGACAAGGAAATTATTCAGGTTAAAAAAGGTGGGGATTTTTATTATTTTGAAAAACAAGAATTCAATGAGCTTGAGAAAAAAATAAAAGAAAAGTATCACTCGTTAAAAACTGTGGTTAAAAAAGGAGAGCTTTTAACCATGGATGATTCAGAGGCAAAGGACTTCTCTTTTTCAAAGAAAAGCATTAAAGATCTGAACGAATTGCTTGACCTTCTTAAAATTGATATAAAAAATACCAAGCGGGTTGACAGAACATGGTCGGAACTAATTGCCGGGCACCTGATTACTCTGGCTCCTATTCTAATGATGATCGGTCTTGCAGGCATTTACTTAGAACTTAAATCTCCTGGATTCGGTATTGCCGGGACCATTGGAGTGGCTTGCCTGTTCCTGGCATTTTCCGGTCAGTATATGACAGGTCTAGCAAATTATACGGAGTTACTGATTATTCTTGTGGGTATTTTATGTTTAACCATTGAGATATTTATTTTACCGGGATTTGGTATTGCCGGAATTTTAGGTCTTCTGCTTATATTCAGCGGTATGGTGCTGACACTTCAGGATTTTGTCCTGCCAAACCCGAAACTGCCCTGGGAGCTTGATATTTTTATTCATAACATTATATCAGCAATGGCTATATGTGTTTTTTCACTTTTATTGTCTACCCTGGCATTCCGGTATCTTATGCCTCATATTTCCATAGCAGGTCATAGGCCTTTTCTAAATGCAAACTTAAAAAATTCCCATGCTGATTCATTTGAATCAATGAAAATCAATATATGGGATAAAGGAATTTGTATCTCCAAGCTAAGGCCTTCAGGTAAGGCAAATATTAATGGGAATAGAGTTGATGTGATTTCCGAAGGTGAGTTTATAAATAAAGATGAGGTAATTGAAGTTATAGAATTAACTAAAAACAAAATAATTGTCCGGAAAATAGAGGCTTAAAATGAGTGAACAATACGCTTTACCCCTGATCCTGCAAGTAATCGGTGTTATTATAATCATAGCTGAAATTATTCTGCCTTCCGGTGGAATCCTTTCAGTCCTTGCTATTTCAGCATTGGGGTTTTCACTTTTTAAGGCATTTTCCATTTCAAGCAATGTAGGCATGTTTTTTTCCATTGCTGATATTATTATGATTCCCTTAACTGTTCTTTTGGGTCTTAAGCTTCTAGCAAAATCACCTGTAACCTTGAGAAAAACACTTTCTAAAGAAGATGGGGTTGTATCCCAAAAAAATGGCATGGAGCAATTATTGAATGCATCAGGAGTTGTCCTGACAGATCTTCGACCAGCAGGCTCAATCAAGATCAACAATAAAAAAATAGATGCCGTGACCCAGGGAGAATACATTGACAAAGGAACTTTTGTTCATGTAATCCAGGTAACCGGCAACCAGATAATTGTAAAAGAAAAATAAATAAATATAAACCTTAAGGAGAAAAAAATGGACAACCCTATTCAGATTATTATTTTAGCTGTGATTGTAATTAGTGTTATTATCATCTTTTTTGTTATAAGCTCAGCCATTTCATTATGGATTCAGGCTCTGGTTTCAGGGGCCCGCGTTGGACTTCTCAACATTGTGTTCATGCGTTTTAGAAAAATCCCACCCAAACTTGTTGTGGAAACTAAAATCATGGCAGTAAAAGCCGGCATTGAAATTTCCACGGATTTTTTGGAATCCCACTTTCTTGCGGGCGGAAACCTTTCTCGAGTTGTGCAAGCGCTGATTGCCGCAGACAAAGCCAACATTGACCTGGGATTTAACCGAGCTGCTGCCATTGATTTAGCAGGCAGAGATGTATTGGAAGCAGTTCAGATGAGTGTTAATCCAAAAGTTATTGAGACTCCATTAATAGCTGCCGTGGCAAAAGACGGTATCCAGCTCAAAGCATTGGCACGGGTTACAGTTAGGGCTAATATTGACAGACTTGTTGGTGGTGCTGGAGCAGAAACTATTCTTGCTAGAGTTGGTGAAGGAATTGTATCAACCATTGGATCATCAGTTTCCCATAAATCAGTTCTTGAAAACCCGGACATGATCTCTAAAACTGTTCTTTCCAAGGGCCTTGACGCTGGAACAGCCTATGAAATTCTTTCCATTGATATTGCAGATGTTGATGTGGGTAAGAACATAGGGGCAGACCTTGAAACTGATCGGGCTGAAGCTGACAAAAAAATCGCCCAGGCAAAGGCTGAAGAGAGAAGAGCCATGGCCATTGCAGCAGAGCAGGAAATGAAGGCCAAAGTTCAGGAGATGAGGGCAAAGGTTGTTGAGGCTGAAGCGACAATACCCCTTGCCATGGCTGAAGCCTTTAAAAAGGGAAATCTTGGAATCATGGACTACTATAAAATGAAGAATATCATGGCAGACACCCAGATGCGAGATACAATAGGCTCATCACCCGAAGATGAAACGGAATAAATAATGAATTTTGATGATTTAATCCCATTTATTTTTCTTGTGGGCTATATAGGATTTGTCTTCTTTAAAAAAATATTAGGCAAAAAGAAAGATCCCCAGAAAGATAAACCAACTGGAAAGGTCTCTTTCGGCTTTTCAAAGTTTATAAACACAATCAAATCGGAGCTTATAAAAGCTGCTAATGAAACAAAGTTGAAAGAAAACCAAGGAAGCGCCCCCTCCCAGAAAAATATCTGGGAAGAGCTTAAGGAAGATAACCTTGCTAAAAGAGATTTTGAAAATGAGGATAAAACACCGCTTGAAAATATTGTAAGGCAGGTGCCTGATAGTGCTGAACAATCAACTGAACCTGTTGATGAATCTCAGGTTGATGAATCTCAAAAACATGCTTATCGTGTCCATAAACCACAAACCTACACAATAAAAAAAAGGAATCGAAAAAAGAAACAAAAAACTGGGCAGCGCTTATCTGTCTCTAAACTGCAAAAGGCAGTTGTATGGTCTGAAATCCTTGCCAAACCAGTAGGGCTTAGGGAGTAAAATAGAACAGAATAATTTTTCTGATATTTGAATTATATCTGGCGCACTTCAACCCGTTGTGCGCCACTTCCTACTATATCAGAATATTTGTCACCTAAGTTGAAAAACTTTTCAGCACTTTTGTGTAAAATCCATTTTCACACAAATCATAAATAATATCCATTTCCTTGCTGTTCATGTCAAAACACTGGACATGGGCATGGAGCTTCACACCTTCTAATCCGTTAGAGAATGCAGCAAATTCACACCTCTTTTTTAAAATTATATATAGTAAACCATTCTTCTCTTCTTGACTTATAGCCCTAAAACATTATATTTTTAAAACTTTATATGCTAACAGAATTTAAGTTTTTCTTAAAAAAAATATAAGTCGAGGGTATAAGTCTATGGAAGAAATTAAAGAAAAAGTTGAAAAAAACCTCTTTTTGATCAACAGCATAAGAAAAGAAGTTGCAAAAGATCTTGTAGGGCAGACAAAACTTGTGGACAGTCTTTTAACAGGCTTACTCACAGGTGGGCATATTTTAATTGAAGGAGTTCCGGGACTTGCCAAGACAAGTGCAGTTAAAGCTTTTGCTGCAGCAGTCAAAGCTGATTTCAAACGGATTCAGTTCACACCAGATCTTTTGCCCGCAGATATTATTGGAACAGAGATATACAGACCCAAAACCGGGGATTTTGTTACAAGAAAAGGTCCTTTGTTTAACAGCATAATTCTGGCTGATGAAATCAACAGAGCTCCTTCAAAAGTTCAGTCTGCTCTGCTTGAAGCAATGCAAGAACAACAAGTCACCATTGGGGATACAACTTATAAGCTCCCTTCGCCTTTTCTAGTATTGGCAACCCAGAATCCCATTGAGCAGGAAGGAACATATCAGTTGCCTGAAGCCCAGGTGGACAGATTTATGTTAAAAGTTCTGGTAAATTACCCTGAAAGATCACAGGAGCTTGAAATCTTAAAAAATTCAGCTTTTGAAACAAAAGAATCTGTGATGCCTGTGCTTGACCCTGACCAATTAAATGAGATGACAAAATTAATTGATAAAATATATGTGGATGATAAACTAAAAGAATATATTGTTGATATAGTTTCTGCCACAAGAGAGCCTGAAAAATTCGGCATGGACATTTCAGAGTATATTGAATATGGTGCCTCACCAAGAGCTACCATCTTTCTTGCAAAAGTTGCCCGAGTTAAAGCATTTCTTTCAGGCAGAGCTTATATTACACCCCAGGATATCAAAATTATTGCACCGGATGTATTAAGACACAGAATCATTCTTTCTTTTGAAGCAGAAGCAGAAGATATCATGCCCGATGAAATTATTAAGACTATTTTTGACTCTGTTGAGGTGCCTTAGTTCAAATGATCCCTGCTGAGATAATAAAAAAAATTAAACAGGTACATATTAAAAGCAGCCGTACAGTAAATACTATAATGGCTGGAAGATACAAATCCGTCTTCCGTGGATCTGGCATTGAATTTGAAGAAGTAAGAGAATATTCACCAGGCGATGATGTAAAATCAATAGACTGGAAAGTCTCAGCAAGACTTGGGAAACCATTTATTAAACTTTACAGAGAAGAACGTGAAAGCATTGTAATGTTGTTAATAGATATGAGTGCTTCGCTCAAGTTTGGAACGTTTTCAGGTCTTAAGCTTGAAAAAGCTGCTGAGGTAGCTTCTGTTCTTGCATTCAGCGCCATAAAAAACAATGACAAAACAGGAGCAATTTTTTTTACTGACAAGGTAGAAAAATATATTCCCCCTAAAAAAGGATCCGCCCATGTCTGGAGACTTATCAAAGAAATATTTACGTTTAAACCGGAAGGAAAAAGTACTGATATAAGTTCTGCTTTAGATTTTTTTGCCAAAGTGACAAAAAAAAGCTCTCTTTGTTTTATAATCTCTGATTTTCTGGATAAAAGCAATTATATCAAGAGTCTCAAAACAGCTAGGTATAAACATGAAATAATAGGAGTTATGCTTTCTGATAAAGGAGACTTTACTCTTCCTAAAAAAGGTATAGTAACGATCTCTGATTTTGAAACCAGTAAAAGAGAAATTATTGATGCGACGTGCAAAAAAACAAGAAAATTTTACTCAGACCATAAGAAAAAAGGATATAAACAGACTATAGACGCTCTATCAAAAGCCAAAACAGATGTACTTGAGATAACTACTGAAACATCTGTTGCTGATGCTTTATCAAAATATTTTATATACAAAAAAGACTCTAATACCAGATGAAAGATATCCATGACATAAAACCGCCTTTTTTTGTGGGGCTTGATCCAAGCATTTTAGATGTATTGCTTATTTTTTTTGGTATCATTGCTTTGGTTCTTCTTATATGGTTTATTATCAGACTATATAAAAAAAGAGCTTTCCGCAAAAAAAATAAAAACACTTTATTACTGCCTGCACCACTTCCCGCTGAAGATATTGCAGTAAAAGAACTTGAACTGATTATTGATCTAATGGAAAAAGACAGAAGGCTTTTTTATTTTAAACTCACAGCAATATTAAAAAAATATATCAGTAAAAAATTTAATACCAATGCCCAAGAAATGACTAGCCAGGAACTAATAAAGTCAATAAAAATTCTTGGTTTTAAATATGAGTTTTTTTTAAAGATATCAAGTTTTCTTGAATTTTCGGACCATATTAAATATGCTGCAATGCCAGCATCAATACAAGAAGTCACAAATGATTTTAACCTAGTAAAAAAATTTGTAGAAACCACCTCAAAAGAGACAGATAAATATCTTAATAATTTTCTAGAAAAGGAGGCAAATTAAGTTATGTTCCAATTTGCATCTCCTTTTTTTCTATTGCTAATAATAATTTTACTCATAGTTTTACTAATAAAATTAAAAAAAAGTAAAACTCCCGATATAACAGTATCAGGCTTGTCTTTTGGAAATGACTTGCCTAAATCTTTTTTCCTGATTTTATCAAAACTACTTCCAGGTCTAAAATATTTAGCCTTAATACTGCTAATTATTGGTATGGCAAGACCTCAGAGCGGTACGCAAAAATCAGAAACTACCACCCAGGGTATTAATATCGTTCTTGCATTAGATCTTTCTGGAAGCATGGCTGCCCTTGATTTCAAAATTAACAATCAAATTGTAACACGGCTTGATGCTGTAAAAGAGGTAGTAAAGGACTTTATAATGAAAAGGGATGGGGATAGAATAGGCATGGTTGTATTTGGTTCCAATGCTTTTACCCAACTCCCTTTAACCAGAGATTACAATACAATATCTTTTATGCTTTCCAAACTCAAAATCGGTGCAGCAGGTCAAAGTACTGCCATTGGTGATGCCATTGGTATATCTTTAAAGCGCCTTAAAGATGTAACTAGCAAATCAAATATTATTATTTTACTAACTGACGGAAAGAGCAATGCCGGCGAGATCTCTCCTGAAATTGCGGCGGAGATTGCAGAAGAACAAAAGGTCAAAATATACACTATTGGAGTTGGAACAAAAGGCGAAGCCCCTTTTCTTGTAAAAAATGCATTTGGCGGTGATAGATATATTTACCAAAAAGTTGACATTGATATTGATATATTAAAACTGATAGCAAAAAAAACCAAAGGCGAGTTTTTCAAGGCAGAAAACACAAAATCACTTGATCAAATTTATAACATGATTGACAGACTTGAAAAAACAGAAGTTAAAGTCAAAAAATGGGTTGAATATAAAGAGTATTATCTATTTTTCCTGATCCCGGGGCTTATTCTTCTTTGCATATATATTCTTCTTTCAAATACCAGATTATTGAGGATACCGTAAACTGATGAAATTTGCATATCCAGACATGCTATTTTTACTGTGGGTCGTGGCAATTGCTACAGGATTTACAATTTATGGCATAAGGAAACAAAAACAAATCCTGTCTGGCTTTGCATCTAAAGCTTCTCTTAATTCCATAGCACCTGAAATAAGTTTTAAAAGAAAATGGATAAAAGGATTATTACTCATCTTTAGTCTTTTATTTTTATGTATTTCCATTGCAGGTCCCCTTTTAGGATTTAAATGGGAAAAGATTGAACAAAAAGGGGTTGATATAATGATTGCCCTTGACTGTTCAAGAAGTATGTTATGTCAGGATATAAAACCGTCAAGATTAGAAAGAGCAAAGCGGGAGATAGTTGATCTGCTTGAAAAGATACAATCAGACAGAGCAGGTCTTGTAGCTTTCTCAGGAGCAGCAATTTTACAATGTCCATTAACCCTTGACCACAACGCTTTTAATATTTTTCTTGATGTGCTTGAGCCTGATTATCTCCCTATTGGTGGAACAGATGTTGGTGGCGCAATCACAACCTGTCTGAATAGTTTTGAAACAGATATTAATTCCAGTAAAGCTATTATTTTAATTACTGATGGAGAGAATACATTAAATGATTCAGCTCAAGCTGCTGCTGAAAAAGCTGCTGAATTAGGTGTTAAAATTTTCTGCATCGGTATGGGCTCTGAAGATGGTGCACCGGTTCCTGATAAAAAAGGTGGCTTTATAAAAGACACCAATCAGGATATGGTCATCTCAAAAGTTGATGAAGAAGGATTAAAAGAGATTGCCGCACTGGGCAATGGAAAATATGTTAGATCGGTTACCGGTGATATGGATCTTGATGCAATATACTCCCAAGGGATCAGGCAGGGTATGAAGAAAAAAACTTTAAAAAGTTTCAGGAAAAAAGTCTGGGAAAACAGATATCAATGGTTTCTTCTCCCCTGTATAATTCTTCTTTTTGCAGAGCTTATTATCTCTCGAAAAAGAAAAATAAAGAATTTACTGATAATTTTTGGTGTAATGTTTACTTTTTCTCTTTTAAATAGTCCAACCTCCCATGCCGGAGTCGGAACCAAAATTAAAATCGGTTCAGATGTTAAAGAAGGAATCAAAGCATTTGAAGAACAACACTTTGAAAAAGCAGAGAAGAAATTTATAGATGCACAACTCAAAGACCCGGACAATTCAGTACACTATTATAATATTGGAGCTGCTGCATATAAAACCGAAGATTATGATTCTGCATTAAGAAATTTTCAAAAAGCATTGGAAAATGAAGATCCAGATCTTAAACATAAAACTCTATTTAATATTGGAAACACTAAATATCGCCAGGGCAACCTTGAAGAATCCATAAAAGATTTTGAAAAGCTGACACAAAATTATCCATCAGACAGTCTTGCAAAAGAAAACCTTGAATTTATAAAAAAGAAATTAGAAGAGCAAAAAAAACAAGAACAACAGGATAAAAACAAAGATAAAAATAACAAAAAAAAACAAGATAACGACAACCAGAATAAAAAAGAGGATCACCAGCCGGAAAAAAAACCGGAAGAAAAGCAAAACCAAAAACCTGATAATGAATACGATAAACAGCCTGGCAAGCAGCCAGAAAATCAATCAGAAAAATTAAAAGAGATGCAAAAAAAAGATCCAAAAGCAAAACCAAGCAAACAAAATATGCTTAACAGGCTTTCTGACAAGCCAGGCAAAGCTATGATGCCAATATTTCAGAAACAAAAGATTGAAAAGGACTGGTAACAAAAATGAAAAAATTGATTCTATTATTAATTATTTTTGTTCTTTTTTTCATAATCCCTGTTCAGGCATTCTGTTTTGAAGTTACAGCTCAAGTTAGTAAAGACAAAATATCTCAAAATGACTCTATTATATTAAGAATAACAATAACGGGAGGTAAGGCTGAAATTGACACTTCTGTTATTCAAGACTTCAGAGTTGAATCACGGGGAAGCGGCACAAATGTAAGTATTGTAAACGGAAATTATTCCAGAACAACATCACACACTTATCTTCTATTCCCTTTAAGAAACGGTACACTTACAATACCAGCAATAGAAGTTTTTGATGGCAGAGAAATTGCCAGTACGGAAAAAATCACTATTACAGTTTCAGAACAAATAATGGATGAAAATATTCAAAATGATTTCTTTGCTAAAGCATCGATTTCTGATTCAACGCTTTTTACAGGCCAGGATGCAATCTATACCTTCAAATTCTTTTTTGCGGCAAATGTATATGAAGCAAGACTTGAAGAACATAACGTCAAAGCTTTTTCTGAAAAAATAATTGGGGAACAAAAAAATTACAGAAAAAATATTAATGGAAAACTATATACTATTAACGAAATAAATTACCTTATTACACCTGAAAGTGATGAAGATTTCACAATTGAACCTACAAGCGTAATTGCTAAAATTGATACAAACGATAATAATAGCATTTTCGCAACAAGAAGAACTATAAAAATAAACTCCAATAGCATAAATGTAAAAGTCACCCCTTTGCCTCCATATACTGGCAAAGAAGAATATACAAGCCTGATTGGTGATTTTAAAATTGAAGCCCATATTAACAAAACAGATATGAAAGTTGGAGAATCAGCCACTTTAACTGTCACAGTATCAGGCACTGATAATATCATGGATACTTCCATTAAAACTATTGGCCTGCCAGAAAACTCATTTAATATTTATGATGATCAGCCAGAAAAAGAAGAAGAACTGAGCGCAAAAGGCTACTTAAAAAAGAAAATATTTAAAAAAGCTCTTGTGCCAATTAAACCTGGAAACTTCACTATCCCTGAAATAAGCCTCATTTACTTTGATACACAATCAGGGAAGTATAAAAAAACTGTTACCGACCCGATTACCATTATAGTAACTAACTCACCTACAGACAAAAAATCAAAGTTACAGTTTTTAAAAAATGACATTGATAAAGAAGTGATTAATAAACAAGAAGTTGAGTTTACAGGCAGAGACATTCTTCCTTTAAAACAAGGAAGCAATGTACTAAAAAATCAAAAAGACCTGGGTTTTTACGTTTTCGCCTTTTTAATAACTTTGCCTTTTCTTATCTTTTGCCTAATAAAATTTTTTACATCCTTTCAAAAAAAGGAAAGATCAAATTCTGTGATTATGAAACAAAAAGCAGTTAATGCATTAAAAAAAGCTAAAGACACGAAACTCTCCCATGAAGAATTTTTAAATCATATCCGCACAGCTGTTCTCTCAAGCATTTTATCAAAAGGTGATATTACAGGAGAATCTTTAACAAAAGATGAAGCTTATATAATCTTACAGAAT
Source organism: Desulfobacterales bacterium (assembly GCA_023143455.1). Lineage (GTDB taxonomy): Bacteria > Desulfobacterota > Desulfobacteria > Desulfobacterales > Desulfobacteraceae > JAIOSM01. Next base: position 847 of record JAGLHT010000051.1, on the reverse strand, counting down.
TCTAACTTAAAAAACAGAGAGATAGAAGATATACTTAAAACACTCAATGATATAGATTCTGCTAAATATGGAGGAGGGTCACTGGAAACAAACAAAAGAAAAGAACTCTTTACAAAGGCAAAACATATAATTAGAATATGTTCTTTAATTATTTGTGTGATGTCATTTATCTCATTTATGCCGTTAAAAACACATGCTGCAAAGGCTGATGAGTCAGGCACATTGTTCTTGGAAGGAATCAAAGAATATAAAGCAGGAAAATTTGAAATAGCAGCACATAAATTTGAAAAAATTGCTTTAAATGGAATAAAAAATGGTGAGCTTTATTACAATACTGCGAATGCGTTCTTAAAAGCCGGGAATTTGGGTAAAGCTGTTCTCTGGTATGAGAGGGCAAAAAAGCTAATTCCTTTTGATGCTGATTTAAAATTCAATCTTGATTACACACAAGACAAACTTAAAGATATAAAGGAATCAAAACCTTTAAATTTTGCAGATATTTTCTTTTTCTGGAAAAATTATTTTTCTTCCGATCTGATCAAATATTCTGCAATTTTTCTCTCTTTTGTTTTCTTTTTATATGCATCAACTAGAGTTATAAATCGGAAAAAAATCCTGACAACATCAGGCTCTCTTGTTTTAATCCTTTTTCTACTAGTTTTTAGTACTGCTTTGTTTGATTATGACAAGACATATAATTCAAACGCAGCCGTAATTATCCTTGAGAAAGTATCTGTAAGATCCGGGCTTTCAGTAGATTCTACCGAGCTTTTTATACTCCATGCAGGCACAAAAATAAGAGTGGACAAAACAAAGAATGAATTTTTAAGAATATCTTTTTCCAAAG
>JAGLHT010000050.1 GCA_023143455.1 Desulfobacterales bacterium | reverse complement strand
AGAATTAGTTGCCGTCCATTGCCGTACAAATTTCCACTATTGTTCCAAATTCATCCTGGACATAAGCAACAACTTGACCCCAAGGCTTTTCTTCTGGCTGCTTGATTTCTTTTGCTCCGTTCGAAATTGCCGTTTTAAATGCTCCTTGAACATCCTCAGTTGAAAAAGCAATTTCAAAACAATTTTTTGTGCCTTTTAATGCATCAATGCCGATATTCATTTTAAGCATTTCATTATTTGCAAATGCCAAAGTTGTTTCACCACTCTCCATTTCCGCATACATCTTAGATTCATGAATAATTTTGGTTTTCATTCCAAATGCTTTTTCATAGAATTCAGTTGCCTTAGCTGCGTTGTCAACATAGATGATTACATAATTCAATTTCATTTTGATTCTCTCCTTGTTTTCTTTTTCTTAGACTTTGGTTTGGGCTTTGGCAATTCTTCTACTGTTATTCTTATTAGATTACTAATCCAGTCTTTGTTTTCTAATTGATCTTCTATAAGAAAATATGGTTTAGCTCCTGGATAAGGAGGAGATTCAACAAGATTTGCAATATAAGCTCTTCCTGCCTTAGTAGGTTTTATAAATAATTGATCATCGCATACAAGAGCCATTATTTTTCCATCAGAATAAAGAGCATATTCCCCAAACATTTTCTTATAGGTAATCTCGCCAGCATTTTCTATTTGCTCTACAACGAATTCGACAAAACCTAAATCTGATGCCATTTCAATTTCCTCCTGTTTTCACATAACAATTATTATACGTCTTGAAGTAATCCACTTAGTTACCAACAATTTTAAGAAAATTTTAATTAACCACGTTTAAATATCAAGGGTTGTAGTCTTATATTGCATATACATCATGACATATATTCAATATTTTTTAATATTTAATAATGATTTATTAAAATATTAACAAATATCTATCAAATAAGAATGGGATTGTAAACAAGAGTTAGATTATACATTATTGTCTTTTAAACAGACTCAAGACTATATCATGGCAAAGGAGGTCGGGGGAGATCCTGATTTTGCAGTGGCTGCCATATCCATCAGCACCATGTTCTCAAGTGTGACCTATGGGCTGTGGTTGGCAATGGCGCAAACGATCTATCCCCCAAAAACTATACTCGAAGTGAAGGCACAATGTCTAATCCATACCATATACGGGGTCAAGGATAATTATCGATGGAATTTAAAATTATCATATCAAATCTTGGCTGCATTACGGGCAGCTAATGCTGTGTCTGATTGTCTTTTCTGGAGCATTTGGTTGATATTTTTTTGGTTTTTAAAAAAATATCAACCGGTGGAAGAAAAGACAACCAAATGCAGCATGGGTTAAACCAGTGCATCAAAATTTGTAATATTCTATGTTAAATTTTCTTATGGCAAATATCCAGATTGATTTTTAACCCTTGATTTTTTCTATATATTCTGTATGAATTAATATACAAAATAACTGGAACCTTGGAGGAAATATGCCCACGCTCTTGAAAAGAAAAGAAGAAACAAAAGATGAGTTAAAAAGAAGAATCGAACAAAGAACCCTAGAGATGGGAATTACATATTCCTTTTCAGAGTATATTGAATCAATGGAAAAATATCTACTTGAACTTGAAAACAGAGTAGAGATACTTGAAAAAAAGCTTATTAAAAAAGCTTAAATTTATAACCTGTTCCTATATGGGCTGATCCATTCAAAGATATTTGAAATCAATACTCTACTCCAAGTTGTTTTGATCTGAAAGTCCATTTGTCCCATTTTACCTTTCCTAAATTCATCAGGAGAACAAGCCTGTCCACCTTTTAAAAGCATGATTAAAAACACTATTTTGTTATGAAAACAGGGCAGTCTGCTTTATTGATGACCTGGTGCGCAACACTACCGACCAACAAACCGACAAAATCTGATACGCCTCTTGATCCCATAACAATCAAATCTATTTCCTCAATTTTTACAACTTCAGGTATTTTATTCCCGGGATTCCCCTCAAGAATGCGGACATCATACTCCAGCTTACTCTCAATAAGCATTTTTATATATGGCTCAACAAGTTCTTCAGATGCTTTTGTAATAGCATTGACAGCCTGTTGAAAATTGGGCTCTACCAAAATAAGGGGGAAGCGATCATGACAATGCAAAAGGACAATTTCAGCATCCATAAGTTTAGCAAGTTCAATTGAATACTTAGTTGAACGCACTGAATGGTCAGATCCATCTACTGGATTTAATATTTTTTTAATTTTCATCACATTCTCCTTTTTAAGTTGTTATAAAACTCATATTGCTAAATGCTCAAAAAATGACCAATGTATTAAACTATTGTTCTTTGATTCTATAATCCATTCACACTCTGCCCAGACATTTTTTACCATTTGCAGAAGACTTTATTCTTTAATTATAATACATCTCAGAATATTTAAAAGAATTCTTTTACTTTTTAAACAGAAATATTTATTTCTCCAAAAGGCTTCCCTAATTTATTTTTCCAAGGATGGTATTCCATATCCCATCAAGGCAGCGGTGTTCTACTATTGTTACAGGCTTATTTGCAAGGCTTGAAAGAATCTTATTGGTTTGTGTTCTGAGCAGCCCTGAGAGTATAAACCACTTTTTTTCTAAAAACCCTTTTTCTTCTATAATATCTTTCATAACATCATAATGAATATTCGTCACAAGAATATCTGAATTAAGATTAATAAATTCTTCACCTTTTGCCTGGACAACTTGTATTTTGGCTTCTAAAGAATTTAATCTTACATTCCTAAGTGTTGTTTTAACTGCGAGAAAATTAAAATCACAGGATAGAACCTTGCTTGCACCAAGCATTGCAGCACCAACAGATAACAAACCTGTACCAGATCCAATATCCATAACAGAAGAAATGTTCTTATTTTTAAGCAGATCATGCAGTATTAAAAGACAATCCTCAGTTGTTTGGTGTTTCCCTGTTCCAAAAACCACACCCGGGTCAAGGGTTATATGTTTAAATTTGTCTCTTTCTATTAAAGATTTTTCCCTCTCCCATGGCGGGTATATGAAGAGGTTACCAATGGTGTAAGGTTCTATTTTATCTCCATGCCATTGCTCAAATGTCATTTCATATCTATCTATTAGCTTTGCATGTTCATTGTGAAAAAGAATTGCTTTTACAAGCTCATCACAAGGAGAGGAGAAAAAAAGAAAAGAACTGTCTTGTTCAACCCAGTTTCCTAAGAAATCACTGTTATTACCGAGTTGACTGCTATTAGACTTGATTACACCTTCCACATAATAAATATAAATATTGTCGCAGGGATGAATTGATTTAATCGGCTTAATCTCCTTTTGCCTTCCTTATAAAAAACTGTTAAAAAACATACAAACAATAATAAAGGTACTTATATTATGAAATGGCTCCATATTAAAGCAATATTTGAATCTAATAATATCGATCTTGCCGAAGAACTTATCTCTAATATTTTTTTTCTCTTGGTCTTACCGGCGTAGAATGTAACATTCCAATCAAAGGTTCCCCATTTAATAAAGATCTTAAAGAAAACTCAATAGCAACATATATCCCAGACACTGATTCTGCCCCGGAACTTATAAAAAAAATCAAATCAAAAGCTTTAGCTCTTGGCAAATCAGGTATAAAAATAATTGTTGCAACTGATGAGGTTGATGAAGAAAATTGGGCAAAGTCATGGAAAGAATTTTTCCATGTTACAAAAATAACCCCAAAAATAATTGTCAAACCTGAATGGCGTGATTATAAAAAAGAAAATGATGAAGTTATTATTGAGCTTGATCCGGGCATGACCTTTGGAACCGGCACTCACCCTACAACCGCACTATGCATTAAAATGATTGAGCAATATTTAAAACAAGGTCAATCTTTTCTTGATGTAGGCACAGGTTCAGGTATTCTCATGATTGCAGCAGCAAAACTTGGTGCAAAGCACGTAATCGGCATTGATAATGATGAAGTTGCTGTAATAATCGCAAAACAAAATTTAGAAAAAAACAATATCGATCCTGACAAGTTTCAAGTCAGCTTAAACACCCTTGAAAATTATGATAAAGCCGGGCTTGATATTATTTGTGCTAACATTCTTCCCCATGTAATAATAGATATCCTGCCTGCTATAAAATCTCGGCTTAACTCCGGTGGTATTGCCATCCTCTCCGGTATTATCAAAGAAAAACAAGAATCTGTTCTCTCTTGTATTTCACAAAATAACCTGGAGCTTGTGAATATAGAACACATGGAAGAGTGGGTTGCAATTTCAGTAAAAAAGTCAGCCAGATAATTTTGCAGTTAATACCGATGCAGGTACTAACTGAACTTTTTTCTTAATCCAGGGCATATTTTTTTTAAGCGTTTCAGCTGTTGCACCATAAGGGTGTGCAATGCCAATGGCCGAGCCATTTTTCTGAGCTTTTTCGATAAGCTGTTTGATCTGCCCCATGATATATTCTGAATCTTGAATGTTATCTATAAAAATATCTCGCTGCCCAAAACTTACGTTTAAAAGAGCTGCTGCAGATGCACATTTTGTCCTTCCAGTGGTTATGCTGTCAATAAAAAAAAGATCCCTTTGTTTTAATATTGAAAATATCTGATTCATTTTTGAAGACATGGAAGTTAATTTTGATCCCATATGATTATTAACACCAACAATATAAGGAATTGCGTCAAGGTTTTTACGTAATTGCAAAATGAGTTGATCAGGAGTCATATCAGCAAGTAAACTACCAGGTCCTGAATCCACACTTGGATATTCCACAGGCTCCATTGGAAGATGAAGCATAATTTGATGCTCATTATTATGTAATTCTGCTGCCATCTCTGTTCCATGGGGTGAAAAAGGCAGAACTGCAAAAGTAATATTTTTATCAAGAAGGGCAATGGTTCTTGTGTTTCTTCTGCTGTACCCTATATCATCAATAATAATAGCAACTAAAGGAAGCCCGTTCTTCTTTATTACTGGCAAAACTATTACAGGGTCTTTCACATGAATCTTGGAAGGTATTGAAGACGTATCATCGTCAAACACTTCAAACCTTACTTTACTTGAAGCCTCTTCATCTTTAGCCTTCTTTTTCTCAGATTCAGTTTTTGCCTTTTCTAAAGATTTTTTAGTCTTTTTCTCTGTAGACTTTTTATCTGTTTCTTTGGTTTCTGTTTTCTTTGTTTTTTCAGCTATTTTGTCTTCTGAGATTTCACTGATATAAAAATCAGCTATCATGGCAACGGTTGCCACAATAAAAACCAAAATTATTATTCCTAATGTTATTTTCTTAAGTTCTTTTATTATTGCGTTGTTATTTTTTATAGTTGTTTTCTTCTTTTTAGTTTGCTTCTTCTTTTTTACCATTTAAATTATTAAAAACTCCATAACTTATTAAAATATCAAGTGCTCTGTTTATCTGAATATCCTTTTGTAAGGTTTCCAGATCAAGCAATCCATGTCCATTTTTCTTCTGCTTATCTTTTTTTGTTTTTTCCTTTTTCTTTTCTTCAGGTTCTAAATGATTGACTAAGTCTTTTTCCTTTACCAATCTATCAAATTCTATTTCCTCTTTCTTTGCCTGTTTTACTACCTCGCCCGCTAAGACCACTATGTCTGGTTCAATACCTTTTGCCTGTATTGATCGCCCATTAGGTGTATAATACCTGGCAATTGTATACTTTATACCATACCCGTCTTTTAATGGTATTACAGTTTGAACCGATGCCTTTCCAAAAGATGTGGTGCCAAGGATCAAAGCTCTGCCATTATCCTGGAGTGCTCCTGCCACAATCTCTGATGCACTGGCGCTTCCACCATTAATTAATACAATAATAGGATAATTTCTTGGATTTTTGTTGGGGGTAGCACTGAAAACTTCCTGGTCTTGTTCTAATCTGCCTTTGGTGATTAAAATTTTGCCCTGCTCAAGAAAAAGATCTGAAACTTTGATTGCCTGATCCAGTAACCCACCAGGGTTATGTCTCAAATCGATAACAAGCCCTTTAAATGTAGCGTCTTGCTCTCCAAAATCTTTAAGAGCTTTTTCTACATGATCAACTGTATCCTTTCTAAAATTTGTGATTCTGATATATCCTATTCCTGGTTTCAATTTAGTACTTTTGACACTATCCAATGGGATTGTATCTCTCTTTAAAGTCAATATTATTGGTGATGATGTTCCAACCCGCACCAATGTAATCTCTATTTTTTTTCCTTTAGGTCCCCTCATAAGATTTACTGCTTCCCAAAGAGCCATACCTCGTGTGGACTTCTCATCTATCTTTATTATTACATCCCCTGCCTGGATACCGGCTTCATACGCCGGGGTACCTTCAATAGGAGAAATAACAGTTAATAATCCCTTTTGTAGAGTAATAACTATTCCAATACCACTGAAATTACCTCTAGTATCGTCCTGAAGTTTTTCAAAGGCTTCCGGGGGCATAAAGGTTGAATGTGGATCAAGGTTTTCTACCATGCCTTTGATAGCATTATGCACCAACTTCTCAGTGTTAACCTTATCAACATAATTATTTTCAAGTTCTTCTAATATTTCAGTAAAAAGCTTAATTGACTTATAACTATCTTCATTATCTGCAATTGCAGGATTTAAAAAGCTTATTGTTATAAAAAAAACAAGTATAATAACTTTTACTAAAACACTTGGGTAACTTTTCTTGCTCATCTTCATTCTAAGCTCCTTTTTTCAACCACTTCATTGGATTCACAGGTTTGCCATGATGCCGTATTTCGAAATGAAGGCATAAACCTTTAATTGATCCAGTATCACCGACAATTGCTATAACTTCTCCTTTTTCTACTATTTCACCCATTTTTTTCAATAATTCTTTATTATGAGCATAAAGTGAATAGTAACTATCACCATGATCAATAATCATTAAATTCCCATATCCTTGAAACCATTTGGAAAAAATGACTTTACCATAAAAAACTGCTTTGACAAATTCATCGCCCTCAGGTCTTATATCAATTCCGCTCTGAAATGTGAATGATTTATTATCAGATGATTGACCAGCTCCAAATTTTGAAATAATTCTTCCCTTTATCGGCATGGAAAGCTGTCCGCGATAATCAAAAAATGACATGGAATTTGTGTTTTTAAATTCTGTTTTACTTATTTGATCAATTTCCTTATTAAGTTCTTGAGCAGCTTTTTGAAGCGCCTTTACAGCTACAAGAGTAAGTTCTTTTTCACTTTTGATTTTACTTAAAAGTTCTTTTTTTCTCTTACTTTTTTCTTCTGCAACCAATATCTGTTGGCTTAATTCTCTTTCAAGATAAAGTTTTTCTTGCCTTTTTTGTTTAAGATCATTTTCCAAATTCTCATATCTTTGCATGGTATTTATCTGTTCATCAAGAATCTTTAAATCAGAATCAATTATTACTCTCAAAGCTCTCTGTTGTACAATAAAATCAAAAAGAGACTCAGGTTCAGACACAACTTCAAATTTTCCAAGCATTCTCATTCTATAAAGTGCGTTCAGTCTTGTTCCTGAATATATTCTTTTTTGATCATATTCTTCAATAATCTTTTCTTTCTCCTCAACAATATGCTCAATTTTACTGTCTAATCTATTAAGATTGGCTGAAATATGTTCTACCCTCAACTTTGTTTTATTCAGTGTTGAATCAATTTCATTGAGCCCTTCAATTATAATTTTCTCTTCTTTGGTAAAAGAGATTATCTTCTCTTGTTCATGCTTAATTTGAATTTCCAGATTCTTTTTTTTATCTAGCTCAGAATCAGTTTGTTTAATATTTTTTTCAACAGGTTTTTCAACTGATTTTTCAACTGATTTTTCAGCCATTATTTCTTCATCAGATATTTTCCCAAAATCTGTTTTAGTTTTTATGGTCTCTATAACCCTGATATAATTAGAACGGTTTCTGACATATCCTTTTTGTCCTTCAAAGTCAATTTGAATCCATGAACCAACCTGTCCTGCCTCCCCATGAATTTTAATTCTGGCTCCTTTTTTAAGGACAAAATAAATCTGGCTCTTATTAGAAGGGGCAACCCTAACATTCAATCTAAACGCAACAACAGAACCTTCTTTTATTGCATTGTTATCTGCAGAAAAAGCATTATTAGCAGGACTTACGAGTACCACCGCTAAAAGTAATAAAGCAACTATTTCAGTAACTGTTTTAACGAGATATAACATCCAAACCAACCTAAAAAAGTACTACCTGCAATTATTATTAAAATATACTTAAATGATAAAAACTGAATATCAACAAATATATATGAAGCAACAGCGTCGCTGGCTCCTGACGATAAACTGATATATGATATTAAAAGTACTATCAGCCCTATAATACCACCAATTGCTCCCTGGAATACTCCTTCTAAATAAAATGGGGTACTTATAAAACTGTCTGTTGCCCCCACAAGATGCATAATATTTATTTCTTCCTTTCTTGAAAAAAAAGCAAGTCGTACTGTATTGGCTGTTATAAAAAGAGCGATCAAAAAAAACAGGCTGCTTATTGCCCAGCCTGCAACCTTAAACAAGCCGTATATACTCAAAAATTTTTCAAGCCAGGTTTTACCATACTCAACCTCGCTTACTATGGGTATTTTCTTAATCTCTTCAGCAAACAAAGTTACTTCATCAAAGCTTGAAACTCCATCCATTCTGACATCAAAGGCGTCAGGTAAAGGATTTTCGCTTAAGGTTTCAAAAAAAATACTGCCGGAATTCATATCCTTTTTCAAATTATTTAATGCAACATCTTTTGAAATAAAAAATACCTGTTTTGTATTATTTAGGCTTTTTAGTTTTGCATTTATTTCAGGAACCATCTCCATCGTAAAACTATTATCAAGGTACACCATAACCCTTCCGCCATGATTCCATGTCTCAACCATGTTGCTGATATTCTGAAAAAAGAGCATAAAAGTACTTACAACAAGAATTGAAAGAGCTATTGTAATAATAGTTAATAAATTTAAAAATTTATTAAGTTTAATATCAACTAAAGCTCTTCTTACATAACGATTCATCCTGCCTCCACTAAAATCAATCCTGTTCTATAACATTGTTGCAGTGCGCTGAAGTTCACCTTCTTTTAGAAGTATGCTTCTTGCTTTTACAGTCCTGCTAATAAGCTGGATATCATGACTTGCAATGATAACAGTTGCTCCTTTTTCATGATATTTCATTATAAAATCCATTGTTGCCTGGGCTGCATCAGCATCAAGGCTTCCTGTTGGCTCATCTGCAAGTATTATTGATGGATTTCCTGCCATAGCCCTTGCAACAGCAACTCTCTGTTGCTCCCCACCAGACAGCATTGGAGGAAAAGAATGTACTTTTTTTTCCATCTTTGTTGTCCTCAACACATGCATAACTTTTTTACGTATATAGCCAGGTTTTTCACCGGCAGCCTCCAACACAAGCGCTACATTATCAAACACTGTTCTATTTGAAATAAGTTTATAATCCTGAAAAATCATTCCAAATCTTCGTCGTAATAAAGCAAGTTTTGGTCTTGAAATTCGTGCCAAATTCATTCCATTAACAATTATCTGCCCTTCTGACACAGGTTCGGCTAGATAAAGCATTTTCAATAAAGTTGATTTTCCAGCGCCAGTAGGTCCATTTAAAAAAACAAACTCTCCTTTTTTAATATCAAGAGAGACATCTTTTAAAGCGTATTTTGCCCCATAGCGTTTACTGACATTGAAAAGTCTGATAATTGAACTGTCACTATCCATACCTGATATTTCTTTCCAATAAATTTTCACCAAAATTGACTGATATAAAATTTACTGCTATAAATCAATTGTGTCAAGGAGTGCTGTAAAACAGTTTTTCTTACATTATGCCCTCACTGTGATCCGTAATACGGCTTCTTCCAAGCAGTGAGGGCTTTATACGCTAAAAAGCAAAGAATAAAAAAGAGCTAAATTTAATATAATGAAATTATTTGACAGCCATTCACATATAGATGATCAATGTTTTGATAATGATTTTGATGAAATGCTTAAACGCGCCCTTGAATCTTCAGTATATGGTATTATGGTAGTGGGCATAAATGATAAAACTTCAAAAAAAGCAATTGAGCTTGCCAAAACCCATAAAAACCTTATCACATCTGTTGGCGTGCACCCCCATGATGCCAAAACCTGCTCCGATAGTGTAATTAAGACTCTTGAAACACTCGCATTAAAGCATTCATGTGTCAGAGCCTGGGGAGAGACCGGTCTTGATTTTAACAGAATGCATTCTCCTTCAGAGTCCCAGGAAAAATGGTTTGAAAGACAGATTTATGCTGCTTCAAAACTCAATCTTCCAATAATATTTCATGAACGCGATTCAAATGGAAGATTCCTTGAAATACTTGAATCAGCAAACCTCAAAGAACATAAAGGCGTAGTGCATTGCTTTTCAGGATCAAAAGAAGAAATGTTCAAGTATCTTGATCTAGGATATTATATTGGAATCACTGGTATTCTTACAATCAAAAAACGGGGAGAGGCTTTGAGATCACTTAGCTTATTAGTCCCTGAAGACAGAATATTAATAGAAACAGATGCGCCATACTTAACTCCTGCACCCCAGAAAAACAAAATAAGGAGGAATGAACCAGGATTTGTAAAATCTGTTATGCTCAAACTTGCCCAGATAAAAAATGCAGATGTGGAAGAACTTTCTAAAACCATATGGCAAAATACTATAGATCTTTTCGGAACTATCTAAATAAAAATCTTGAATAAAAAAATCCTTTTTGATAGCGTCTGATTCTATAGATAATTCAAAACAGACATTAAAAACAGCAAAAGCAGTGCTTGAATTAAATTCTCTTTTTAATGACCTGAATAATTTTAAAGAAGTCCCTGTTGTTTTGAAGACAATATTAAAAAAATATATCCATATAGATTGGTTGGGTCTGTATCAAGCTTCACCAAACAGTTCATTTGCAGTAATCACTAATAACTCCCTTTCATTTAACTGGGAAAAACTTTATCAAACCATTGCGTGTTGCTGATAAAAACTTAAATAATTTACCAAAGCAGATAAGTAGCTATATTGATGAGATGTTGTCCTGCATGCGCTTCAATATTTATCATACAGAGCCAATAACATTCAAACTCAATCTTAAGCATGGCACCTTGATTATTTACACATACAGGATTAAAAAATATTATTTAATGAAATTTGTTTATCAAAAACATGATATCTTTAATGAAAAAACTCTGCCTCTCACAAATCACCAACCTGACGTATGATAGAATAACTATCAATTCTGAAGATATCTAATTTGAGATATCATTAAAAAGAATATTAAGTTCATTAATTAACATTACTCGATATTTTTCCCTCTCTATTGTATTCTCCTGAACATCTAAAGGTAAAAATCTTGACATCTGCTCTTTAAATTCTTTTCCATGTATAATTTTTGGCAGCATAATCTTCATTTTCTTTAGTTTCCCATAATAATCCAAAGCCTTATAATCTTGAATTTTAAAATTGATCAGCTCAATGTCCGGTAGCGCACCTTGTGTTTTCAGCCATCTTAAATCCCAGATATCTCGATAGCGGATATATGCTTGACAGTTTACCAAAGAAACCAACTTATCTGCCATTATTTCATTTAAAGATTCCACTAAGACAATAGTATCGGCATACCCATCAGGCAAAAAATCATAATTATTCTGCAACGCGTAAGGTTCCTGTGAATAAGCCGGGATATTGGCAACCTCTATTTTAATTTTTTGTTTTGGGATATGTCTTTGCCCCGGAGAAGTAACTACAATAATCTGCCATTTATCAACATGTATATCTCTGAACTCTTCTTCCAATGCCATATCTTTGGGCTCTTTAACTACTACCTCAAGCCCATATCTTGACCCGATATAATGCTCAATACAGGATTTCATCGCCATCAAATATTCTGCTGTAAAATCATACCCTCCGACAAAATCCAAATCTTCACTATACCGAACAGCTCCATAGCATAATCTAAGAGATGTCCCGCCCTGAAAAGTCAATTTATCAAGCAGCCTCTCCCTGTCAAGCGCAAAAAGAATATCATAATGCAGCAATTCTTTCTCAATAACCGGACGCATATGTATCTGCCCGCCCTTTTCCATCCCCAAATTCACAAGTTTTCTTAAATCCACTTGTTTATCAGACATATAATTGCTCCTTATTCACCATTTGAATATTCCGCCCAACATTTTTAAGATCCTGGAAAGCAAGTTTTTTATCAGCTACACGCAATGGTCTTCCTTCAATTCTTATTACCTGAGAAAGAATATCAGCTACAGATTTTTTGGTATGCGTAAATTCAATCACTCCATAATGTGTTTTAAAAGTTCCCTTACGTCCGGTGGTCATTACAGTCAATCTATCAATAGGGATTTGAGAAATCAGACCATATTCAGATAACATGGATTCAAGACTGACATAATTGTATTCTCCACGCCGTAAAGCCTTTGCAATTTGCTCAATAACATAGCCGTCATAAGAGTGAGCATGCGTATTAACATACACTCTTCTACAGGCACGAATAATAAACCCGTCATTTACCAGACGTTTAAGACTTTCTGTAAGAGTTTTAGGACTATCTTCAAAAAATAATTTGGACAAGTCCTGTTTTGTAAAAACATACCGCCCTTTTTTATCCCAATAACGTAAAATAGTATAAGCATGTAATTTTTTCATATTTTTCAGTCAACATAAAGTCTATAAATTCATAGACTTTATGTATACCAAAAAATAAGCTTTGTAAAGCATAAAACATCCTTTCATTTACTATGAAAATAAAATACCTGATCACATTCAATAAATTTGGTCAGAAAATATCTTGAATAAAAAAATCCTTTTTGATAGCTTCTGATTCTATGGATAATTCAAAACAGAAATTAAACACAGCAGAAGCAGTTCTTGAATTACACTCTCTTTTTAACGATTTAAAGAATTTCCAGTTATTTTGGAGACAATTTTAAAAAAATATATCCCATTGGACTGGCTTGCCATGTATCAAATTTCAGCAAGTGGCTCTTTTACAGCAACTACGAACAAATCCCTTCCATTTAACTGGGAAGAACTTTATCAAACCATTGCACCCTATGATAATTACAGAGAAACAATTTTTGAATTAGCTCCGGGCACTGCATTATTATACAATGAATTTCGTGATCCATTTAATGAAATAGATAATTTTTGCCTTGAATATACTAAAAAGCATACAGATACTGTTGACTATTTGACAATGCCTGCTATTCAAACCTCACAGAAGCGAGTCCACTTTGGTTTCTATAACACTGATGAAAAGAATCTTTTTACTCCAGTGGATAAAGCCTTTATAGAACAATTAAGCCCAATTTTAATTTCTGCCTCAAATATTATGACACTTTATGAACAGTTTGATTTTCAAAAAGTTACATTTGATAACTTAATCAAAGCTCAGAACTGTAAATATATCATTCTGGACAGCGATTTAAAAACTATTGATTTTCCAATTAAGACATTAAATTTTTTTAATGAGGTCTTTGCCGATAAAAACTTAAATGATTTACCAAAGCAGATAAGTAGCTATATTGATAAAACATTATCTGGCATTCGCTTCACCCTTCGCCAGGAACCAACAACATGTAAACTCAATCTAAAGAATGGCACCTTAATCATTTACACATATCAAATTGAAAAATATTTTTTGATGAAATTCATTTTCCAAAAACATGACATCTTTAATGAAAAGACATTACCTCTTACAAATATGGAAAGTACAGTTTTAAAGCTTCTAAGATCCGGGTTTATTGTTAAAGAAATAGCTGATCAGCTCAACCTTTCTGACCGCGGAGTTAATTTCCATAAATATAATATTGTTCAAAAACTAAGAGTTTCAAATATTGTTGAAGCAATTTCTGTGTTAGCTGATTATGGGATATAAGCTGATGTTTTTTTAACCAAATCTTATTTACTAAAAAGCTCTGAATGGGACCCGGTTCTTTCTAAAATTAATGCATTATCCTCTAATCGGTATATCAAAATCCAGTCAGATTCAATATGACAATCCCGATGTCCTTTCCAGTTACCAGACAATTGATGATCTTTATATTTAGACTCTAACGGTTGTTCATCAACTAATTTTTCAATGATAATTCTAAGTTTGCCTAAATCCTTGTTTTGTCTTTTAATTTTTTTATAGTCTTTTTTGAATTGAGTTGTATAATGAAGAATCAACTATCCAACTCCTGAAACAAATCATCAACTGAACTGACCGCATGAACCCCTTTACCTCTCTCAACATCTTTAAGGGTTTTAACTGTTATTTTATTTGGAAGCTTTACCTCAAACGGAATTCCATTATGCAGGGTTATTTGTGAAAGGTAAATAGAAATCGCCTCGGACATTGAAATATTTAATTCCTGTAATATCATCTGTGCATGTTGTTTTATCGCAGGATCTACACGAGCCTGAATAACTGCTGTTTTTGCCATAACTCCCTCCTGATTAATACTAATTTAATAAACATTGTCATTACAATGAGTATACAACAGACTGACAAAATTGCAAGTTTTTTATCAGCAACACGCAATGGTCTTCCTTCAATTCTTATTATCTGAGAAAGAATATCAGCTACAGATTATTTGGTATACGTAAATTCAATCACTCCATAATGTGTTTTAAAAGTTCCCTTACGTCCGGTTGTCATTACAGTCAATCTATCAATAGGGATTTGAGAAATCAGACCATATTCAGATAACATGGATTCAAGACTGACATAATTATATTCTCCGCGCCGTAAAGCCTTTACAATTTGCTCAATAACACAAAATAGTATAAGCATATAATTTTTTCATATTTTTTGGTCAGAAAATATCTTGAATAAAAAAATCCTTTTTGATAGCTTCTGATTATATGGATAATTCAGAACAGAAATTAAAAACAGCAGAAGCGGTGCTTGAATTAAATTCTCTTTTTAATGACCTGAATAATTTTAAAGAAGTCCCTGTTGTTTTGGAGACAATATTAAAAAATATATCCCATTGGACTGGCTTGCCATGTATCAAGTTTCAGCAAGTGACTCTTTTACAGCAACTACGAACAAATCCCTTCCATTTAACTGGGAAGAACTTTATCAAAGCATTGCACCCTATGATAATTACAGAAAAGCAATTTTTGAATTAGCTCCGAGCCGATCAGCTCAACCTTTCCGAACGTGGAGTTAATTTTCATAAATATAATATTGTTCAAAAGCTAAGGATTTCAAATATTGTTGAAGCAATCTCTGTGTTAGCTGATTATGGAGTTTAGAGCCAAATTGCTTATAAAAACAGCATATTTGATATAAGGCTATTCAAATTAATTTTTATTTCCTCTTGCTTTTTGTAATCATGAGCGTTACAATGTTACTATGATTAATAGTTTTCGTGAGACAGGGCTCCAAAATTTTTTTGAAAATAATGTTAAAAATAAAAAAATACCAGGGTCTATTCGAGACACCGTGTTTAGAAAATTACAAATAATTGATGATGCCACCTGTGATTTGGATTTGCGAAGCCCTCCAAGCAATCATTTTGAAAAGTTGGCTGGCTCATTAAAAGGGAAACACTCTATCAGGGTGAACAAGCAATGGCGATTAATATTTATCTGGGATGGAACACTGGGTAAAGCCAATAATATTTATCTGGACAATCATGATTATAGATAAAGGGGTATAAAATGATTATTACAAAACATAAACCTGTGAGTGTCGGCGAAATGATTACACTAGAATATCTTAAGCCTTTAAAAATCACTCAGGGTCAGCTTGCTACTGCAATGTGCGTTAGTCGCAGAACTGTTAATGAACTTTGTACCGGCAAAAGAGCAGTGACTGTTGAGACAGCTTTAATGCTGGCAAGAGTATTTAATAACAGTCCGGATTTCTGGCTGAACATACAAAAACGTAATGATATATGGGATGTTATGCATACCCCTGAAAGAAGGGCAAAAATTGAAAAAGCACGACCGCTTAGAAATGCTACTGCGTTATAAAACCGATATATGAAAAGACCAAGGCTGATATTCTGGCATTTACAAAAACAGGTCTGAAAATGAAATCGTTGAGTCAAAGGAGGTTTTTATAGCCTCCTTCGACCTAATATATATTATATCAAAGCACCCTTTAAAATCGATAACCAATTTTAAACAATGTTGAAAGCGTGGAGTAAGAAACATCTACATCAAAAAGTTCTTAAGGCTATGTTTTTAATCAAGGTGGGTCAAAATTGGGTTGTAAAAGGGGGTCAATTTTCGGTTGTAATTTCTACCATGCCTACAAATAGCTGTACAACTGGAGCAACAAAACTATCCCTTACCTCCTAAAACAGCTTGCATAAATCAATACTCGTTGAGAAGAGAATCTTTCTTCTTAATATATTCTTCATTAGTTATCAGACCCTCGTCTCGCAATGTCTTAAGATTGATTAGTTTAGTCTTAATATCATTATCTGATTCAACTTGTTTGATGGATGACTGTCCTTTTATAAATGAAACCTGAGATTTATCACCGAAAACACATTTCACATCATAAATGTCATCATTAGTCATATCTCTTAGCCGAACACTGAGCGTATAGTTTGCAATGCTATTCATTCTTTTTGAAACATCAACAAAGATGTAACCGCTTCTGGATGAATTTGGATTAATCTCTATCTTACTAATATTTACTTTGCTGGTGTGACCAGCTATACTGTTATTTGCCTTCGATGTTTTGGACGGACTTCTTAATGCAAATGCACCAAACATAACTACCCTAACAACAGAGCCTGTTACTGAATGTTGCATACGCGATGATGCCTCTTGCGCTGACAAAATATTAAATGGTGTGCTTGGACTATCTGGAGCATACAGAACAAAATCTTCTGCATCAAAACTGAGCTTTGAAGAAGAGAGATTTATCACTTTTATACGTACTGCAAGAACACCATAATGAAGAACTGTCTTAAATTTTTGGTACCCGTTATAATGTTTAAATTCGGGCACTATAACAAGGTTAGCAATTTCCATATTTTCAGTATTCTTAATCACTATCCCATCAGAAAAGAATAGGAACATAGCACTTTCAGATGCTTCCTTCGCCGCTACCTTTAATTTTCGACTCTTACTATTGTTAGAATAAATGCGAAGATAATTAAATGCCTCAAGTTTGTCTGGATGAATCGATCCTATTGCTGTCAAAGCGTGGGCTCTTACATTTTCATGTGGGTCATTCTCAGCAACTTGGATTACCTTATTAATTGCCTCAGAGGCTTCATTACCGAGTTTTGTAATATTTTTTATAGCTCTGAGACGAATATTTGCGTTAGGATTATCCAAGGGCAGAGTCAACTTGCTATTTAATCCTTTATTATCACTGGCAAGAGGTTTAATATTATAATCGGCTTTAGATTGTTGTTTTACACATCCAAATAAAAATACTAATAGCAATACAAACATCCATCTAATAATGATGTTCTGAGAGTGGCAATACATTTTTCCAAATATCCTTTTTTTTATTTGCCTTTATTTTTTATAGATAGCTATTCAATACTTGATTGTTTTTTGAGAATAGCATCTATTTCTGCGATTATGTTATCAGGTAAATATGTTTCTGTGTTTGTAATCTCACCTAAGATATAGTCCTTTCGTGAGGGGACTTGAAGAGCTATTGTTAAACGACGTTCCCATCTTCTGGACGTCTTTAATTCTTTTTCAATATTATGTAAAATACCATCCCAATGATCAGAAATGAAAGATGAAACAACATTAGGAACATCTAAGAAAATTTGTTCCGTAAAATTCACCTCTATTTCTTTTTCACTAATCAGTTCCAATGGGTCGTTGTCTAAGTCAGCAGGGCTATATCCACTATGTGTCTGATCTGATTTGTCAAAAGTATCAGTAATCAATTTCTGCATTAGAATTTGATTCTCTGGATTGATGAACTTAACAGCAACCTTTAAAAAACCTGTTCTTTTGTACTCTTCCACGCTGTATTGGTAATCAGAATAAACCTTTCTTGGTATAGTAGGTGGTGTGTTGCTCATGCGATCCGCGAGGCTCCGATATTCGCTATTAGCGGATGAAAGGTCATCTTTTGCTTCTTCCATACCAAAGGTACCCACTACCATACTTCCTGCATTTAGTAAGTTGAAAAGCCCAGAACCACCAGACCCTATCGCACGTTGTCTTTGAATTGCCTGGTTACGCATTTGTACCGCTTGTTGATAACTAATTTGTGCAGAAGTCATTTTATCTTGTGCAGCAACCAATTGAGTCTGTAGCTCAATATAATTAGGATTAGGATCGTTAGCGACATATGAAACATAGCGAATATTGTCAAAAAACATATTCTTCTCTGTTTTGATATTGAAATCTTTAATATCAACATCTATGGTGAAAGTTTTATTATTTGTTGACATATTTTCATTATGTAAAACTACTTTTACAAACTGAGACTCTTGAGAGAAAAGTAATACAATTTCTTTTTGTAATTTCTGAGTATCAAATGTGGTATTTACATTTTGACCAAAATCGATATCAATAGACACTTCAAACATCATTGATGACTTATCAATCAAACGTGATGCTTGATTGGTGAGAATAGCAAATTGATTCATAATCCCCTTTTCCCGAGGGCACACTGTGCGGGCTTTCAGGCAGTACAAAAGGCCCAACATAGGATGTTTTTGATTTATAAACTTCTTAGCTTTTCCTAATGCAGAATTAGCAACATATAAACAAGTTTGTCTATGTAAATTTTTAACATTCTTATTTTCTGGCCATAAATTAGAAGCTTTTTCCAAATAAGAAATTGCTGATTCATGTCTCCCTGATGCAATTTCAATATGGGAAAGTTCTAACTGTTTGTCAGCTTCACTTCGAGCTTGTACAATTTTTTGTAAAGCATCCCTATGGTCAAACATTTCCAATTGCTCGAATTGTTTTACTAAGGATATCAACTGGTGGCGTTTATCACCTGCAAGGGCTTTGTCTTTATCCTTTTTTATATGTAAAGCAAATTTCTCTTGAATTTTGGTTTTAATATCTCTTGCTTCTAAAGGATCATTGCTTAAGGGTACAGCCTCATTTGCTTTATCAAAAGAGGGGATAAACATATTCTTTTCTAAAAGAGCCTGAGCATCCTTAATAATTGAATTATACTGTTGTTTATCTAAGTGTTTTGCTAACTCAGCACATTCTAATCGAAGACTTATATCATTTCGATAAACTTGATCAATTAGAGCTTTACCTTTTGCATAGTGCTCTTGATTGATTGCTTCATTGGCTTGACCCAATTTCAATTTCAAGTCACTACGTTTTTTAGACCACTTGATAAACTCCTTATGTGCTTGCTGGCCTATATCATTTGTAGCTTTGCTTGCAATTTGAAATTCAACCAGTGCGAGTTTTAAATCCGAAGATTCAAGGGCGATGTGTGCACTATTATAATGGTATTGGGCGAAAATATGAGAAATTTTATTGTATTTTTCACCATATGTTAGCCCGAACCCAAAGAGCGGTTTTGAGGATAGGAGTGCATCCGTAGCATATTCCTTACCAGCGGATGCCAGTTTAAAGCAGTCATCAAGAATAACAATCTCTGTATTACCCTCAAACTTTTCCCATGCATAGGAAAAAAGAACCTTCGAATATCGTTTTTGAAGTTTTGGCTTTTCTTCTGGTGAAGATAATTTTATGATATCCTCAATTTCCTTTAGACCGCTGTTATATGCACCAGCTTCAAATGCAACTTTGTATAGTGATTTTTTACCAAAAAAACTGCCTCTCTCCCCAGAAGATGAAACGCAGCCAAATAAGCTCGATAATAAAAAAAAAGTAAACGATAATAAAATCAAAAAAGATTTATTCATAAGCTCCCCCCTCATAAACTGATATGGTTGACACTTGT